>WTHW01000002.1:0-1492 GCA_011526395.1 Alphaproteobacteria bacterium | reverse complement strand
GGACTCCAGACAGCAGTGATGCCTTCCCACTAGATGCGAATGAGGATACCGATACGGATGGTGATGGTACGGGGAACAATGCAGATACCGATGATGACGGCGATGGCTTTAGCGACAGTGATGAAGCGACAGCAGGAAGCGATCCCTTAGATGCGAATGATACTCCAACAGATACCGATGGCGACGGTGTATCAGATGCGACCGACACCGATGATGATAATGATGGGACTCCAGACAGCAGTGATGCCTTCCCACTAGATGCGAATGAGGATACCGATACTGATGGCGACGGCATTGGTAATAATGCAGATACGGATGATGATGGTGATGGTTATACTGATCGTGATGAGACGACAGCAGGTACAGACCCTTTAGAGGCTAATTCTATCCCTGCCGATAATGATAATGATGGTGTATCGGATGCTTCGGATAATGATGATGATAATGACGGGACCCCAGATAGCAGAGATGCCTTCCCCTTAGATGCGAATGAGGATACCGACACTGATGGTGATGGTATAGGGAACAATGCAGATACCGATGACGACGGCGATGGATTACCTGATTTCTATGAGATTAACCAAGGAACAAATCCTTTAAGTGTAGATACAGACGGAGATGGACTCAGTGATCCTGATGAATTAAATATCGGGACAGATCCATTAAATATCGATACAGACGGGGATGGAATAAATGATGGTGAAGATCAAGCACCATTCAATCCAAACGAAGAAGTTGATACAGATGGTGATGGAATAGAAGATCGTTATGATACGGATGACGATGGAGATAATATTCCAGACTCAGAAGAAATTAGACTCGGGACAGATCCTTTAAATACAGACTCTGATCAAGACGGCTTATCTGATTTTGAAGAGCTAGAGAGAGGGACTAATCCTTTAGACTCAGACACTGACAACGATGGTGTTTCAGATCAACAGGATGCTTTCCCATTAGATCCTTTTGAGCAAACAGATACGGATAAGGACGGGTTAGGAGACTTTATTGATCCAGATGACGACAACGATGGGATCAATGATACGGTAGAAGTTGCCGAAGGAACAGATCCAAAAAACAATGACACTGACGGGGATGGTCTTAGTGATTTGGAAGAAAGAGCGCAGAATACAGATCCTAATTTATTTGACACCGATGGAGACGGTTTATCTGATGGTGAAGAATTAAATATAGGAACAGACCCATTAACTCCAGATACTGATGGAGATGGAGTTATTGATTCAGAAGATGAATTACCATTAAACTCAAATGAAACAGAAGATTATGACGGGGATGGTATTGGGAATAACCAGGATACTGATGACGATAATGATGGTTTAGAGGATACTGTTGAGATTGCAAATGGGACAGATCCATTAAATTCAGACTCAGATGGAGATGGTCTTCAAGATGGAGAAGAAATCACAAAAGGGACTAATCCCTTAGTTCAAGATACTGATGGTGACGGTATTCTTGATAGCCAAGATGATTATCC
>WTHW01000058.1 GCA_011526395.1 Alphaproteobacteria bacterium | reverse complement strand
GTTTTGAAAACGAACGAGATTGAGACGGTTGATAGCAAAATAAAAAAGCCGCCCTTTCGGACGGCTGATATCATATTTTATAAGAATGGTTGCGGGGGCAGGATTTGAACCTGCGACCTTCAGGTTATGAGCCTGACATTTTTGGCAGAACTTAAACCGTACAGACCTGTATCGCCACCGTATCGCCACAGATTTTGCAAAGGGTCAATGTATCGCCACAAAAACTTATTCTGTAACTTTATATCCGCTTGAATAAGTCTCTTTCATTTGTTCAAACACCTGTTTTTGAGAAATACCCTTATTGAATCTATTCGGATAAATCATCTCTAAATCATAAGGGGGTTTTCCCTCAATCATCCATTCTGCCAGAAATTGTGCTGAGCCGCCTCCTGTTCCTATTCCAACAGGAAAACCTGCTGCAAGCCATAACCCCTTATGGGTTTCAATCGGCCCAACCATTGGGCATCCATCCGGCGGGAAACACAAAGGCCCATTATTGACAGTTTTGATCCCATAGCCTCCAAAGGCTGGCATTCTTTCTATGACTTTTAACAAATGATCTTCAAGCCTTTCTAAATCAGGCACGAGCAGTTCTTGCCCAAAGTCCTTTGGGATACCATCAGTTGCCCATAATTTTGGTTTTGTTTCATAGACACCACACAATAAACTGAACCTTTCTTGCCGCACATTTGATGGCGCTCTTGAGTCGCGCACTGCAGGCACTTCACGGTTCAGTGTTTTTAATTCATCAATGTCTTCGGTGATAACTTCATGATGTTCGAATGCATAAAGAGGCAAATCCAACCCAAGCGAGGCTGTTAACTCTCTTGTCCAAAAGCTGGTCGCCAACACAACCTCCTTTGCCAAAACCTCATCACCGTCAAATGAAACGACCCAACCTTCACCATTCGATTGCTCAATCGATGTAACTGGCTGATGTCTAATTATCTCAGCCCCCAAATTCTTGGCTGCGGCGGCTAACGCGTTAGTTGTCAAGGTGGGATCAACATGCCCATCTCCTGGCGTGTAGGCTGCACCAAGCACCCCTTCGATATCTACCAAAGGGTTTAATTCTTTTATTTCATCAGGCCCCACCACACGGTAAGGCACACCTATATCTTGATAAAATTGCTCAAGGTTCAAATAGGCGTCCCATTCACGTTTGTTATTGGCCAATCTTAATGACCCTGTGTTGTGAAACCCTATATCGGTTTGAGTTACCTGTTCGGCCTCGCGATATAAATTAAGGCTATCCGCATATAATTTTGTGATCTCAGCGTAATGACCAAAATGGGTAACATTACCTGCCGCATGCCAAGTCGAGCCTGACGTTAATTCATTCTTTTCAATCAAAATGCTATTGCAGCACCCTTTACGAGCAAGCGCATACAAAACACTACACCCAACAATACCACCGCCAATAACAACAATGTCTTTGATCTCACTCATTGCTGCTATTCACCCTAATTATTTTCATTACGAACAAACGATTTGTTCAAAAGAATATCAAATTTTTCACGCACAATATCGTCCTGATCAATCTTAATATGAGAAGGATAAGAAGTGGATAATATTTCTCTGACCTTAGTTTTAGCCCTCTCATTAATATCTTTGCAGCCATTTCGTTGCCAATCATCTATGGATTCTCGACTAGCGAGAATTGGATAGATGAACTCTGTTCCCATTAATTCAAGTGTTTGATTGTTTCCCAAATAGTGTCCCTCTCCTCTGCAGGCTTGATCAATCACCTCAACAGAGAGAGACGCATCATCCACATTGATCCCATGCATGGTTCTTCGAATTGAATTAATCATTTCATTATCAATGACGAATGACTCTAGCGAGCACCCCATCAAACTTGCTGTCATACCCGCACTTTCATACACAAAGTCTGCACCGGAATAAGCTGCCATCATTACTGTAAGTGCTTTTTCATATCCTGATTGATTATCCAACACTTTGCTGTCTGTCATTCCTGCGGGGACACCTGTTGGTAAATCATAATATCTCATCATTTGAGCGTGACCTGCCGACAATAGCGCTTGCTCACCACTTCCCCCTGTAAATGACCCTGTTCTCAAGTCTGAGACAAATGGCCATCCACTACAAATGACTGGGTGACCTTTATTAATGAGATTAATTGCAACTAATGCACCTAAACTTTCTGCAACACACTGAACTAAAGTACCAGCAAGCGCGGCGGGGGATGTTGCACCAGCCTGTGGGCCTGTCTGGCTCAAAATGGGCATTCCTTGCTGAGCGGCTGCAATCGCAACAGCAGAACTATCTTCAGCAAAGGTCAAGGGTGATACGATTGTTGTTGCATGAACCGATAAAAAGGGGTTTTTTTTGAAATATCCGTCTTCGCCTATTAAGCAATCAAGCAATTTAATTATATCTGTAACATGTTCATGATGACTTATTGAGGTTCCCAAATGCTTGGTGCATCCAGTTGCACAGGCATAGACGGTATTAAGGTCAAGAGCCCTCGCATCTGAAATGTCTGTGGCAACTACTGGCCTGGCAAACCACTGAATGTTGTCAAGTTCATTAACAATGCGTGCAATATCAAAGAGGTCATGGAGTGTAGAGGGACGATATTGTCCTGATTGACTATCAAGAATATTAACAGCCGCACCACCAGTTGCGAAATGGACATGTCCACTTGATAATTCAATATTATGCTTTTCTATTTGACCGTGAAGAATAAAATCACGACCAGCACCTGCTATTATATCTTCGACTAACGATGTTGGAAAAAGCAATCGATTATCATTGTCAAGACAACAGCCGTTCTTTAAAGCCGCATCTAATACATCTGGATGAGGTGATTTAATGCCAGTCTCACGAAGAACTGTAAGTGCAGCTTTATGAATTTGCTCTATTTGTTGTGGCGATAGAACAGAATATATTTCACCAAAAGTTCCAATTTTGGGTGGGGAAAAAGAATTAAGAGATTTTTTTTTGCGATTTTCTCGTCCACCATTTCTAAACATAGGAATTATATTGATAGTTAGATGGAATTGAGTAAAGA
>WTHW01000217.1 GCA_011526395.1 Alphaproteobacteria bacterium | reverse complement strand
GTTGTAGGCAGGTTATCACATGGGGATAAAATAGACGCAAGATTTATCCAAAAACTTATCCCCAGTTTGATGACATAAATTGCTTATACAAAATGTCAATTCTTGATGATTATCCCCATATTTAAGAATGGCTGTTTTAAAAGTTGTTAGATGTGGATAGTTTTGGGCATAATCTTAGAATAGGTGTAATGTGTTATTTTTGTCTCTTTTTTATCCCCAAATTGGCTTTGTTTTCCACAAAGACTGTGGATAAATCATGAAATACTGACAAAGGGCTAGACAGCTAAATCTGACTAGGCCATTTTCATAATCTGTAGTTCTTCATGATAAATGAATGCGAATTATATCATGCTTCATATCCATCTTGTTTCAGATTCCACAGGGGAAACAGTCCATCAAGCCGCGAGAGCGGCATTGGCGCAATTTCCAAAAGCCGATATTAAAGAGCATATATGGACACTTGTTCGCACATCTGACCATGTTGAAATCTTAGATAAAGCGCTTGCGAAGACAGGCGGGGTTTTGTTGTTATCAGTTGTGAACCCGTCTATTCGGCGCCAAGTGGAGCGCGTTTGTGTCAAACATACCATTCCTCATTTATCTCTTCTTGATCCTGTTGTGAATCTGATTGGCCTTGTGCTTGGAAAGACGGCTGATCAAAAGCCAGGTGCGCAACATAAGCTTGATGATGCGTATTTTGAGCGGATGAAAGCTGTTGATTTTGCCGTCACCCATGATGATGGCATGAATATCAATAATATATCCAATGCAGATATCTTGCTTGTTGGTGTCTCGCGCACTTCGAAAACACCAACATCCATGTATTTGGCAAATCGCGGATATTTTGTCGCGAATTATGCGCTTGTACCACATGTACCATTTCCTGAGGAATCCGTGGTGGCGCAAGATATATTTGTGGTTGGGCTGACGTCTGATGTTAGGCGCTTATCTCAAATTCGGCGTTCACGACTTGCATCAATGTCTGATGAGGGCAATGATTCCTATGCTAAAGATGAAGATATCCAAGAAGAAATCAAAAATGCGAGACGTCTGTTCTCGCGAAATAAATGGCCTGTGATTGATGTGACAAGACGGTCTGTTGAAGAGACAGCTGCCTCTATTATTCATTTGCATAATGAATGGCTTTCAAAAAGAGATGATTTTTAAATGTCCCCTTTATGGTGTTTGCCAAAGAAAAACCTCATTTTAGCATCGAAAAGTGCCGCACGGCGTGCCCTTCTTGATCAAGCTGGGATTGCTTATGATTGTGAGCCAGCGGCGATAGATGAGGCAGCTATCCGGGACGCCGCACAATCTGAAGGGGCGAGCCCTGATGATATCGCCGTATTATTAGCTGAAATGAAGGGAGAGCGTATTGCGGCAAAGCACAGTGATGCCATGATCATCTCTTCTGATCAGTTGCTGGTATGTGATGGGGTGTTATATGGAAAGCCAAAAACATTTGAGCAAGCCCACCAACAAATAGCCGCCTTATCTGGCAAGCGCCATCAGCTTATCACAGCTGTGATGTTATTTGATAATGGCAGGCGGATTTGGCATCATATTGCACGCCCGGAAATCACCTTTCATCAGCTAGATGACAACGCTATTTCAGATTATCTGAGGCATTTCGGCGAAGATGCCTTTCATAGCCCCGGCAGTTATTTCCTAGAAGGGCCGGGCATTCATTTATTTGCAGATATCTTTGGTGATTATTATGCCATTTTAGGATTGCCCATGATGGCACTATTGCCCCAATTAAAATTGCATGGCCTTCATTTGCAAAAAGAAGAAGCGTAAGATGAGGATTATCGGCTTAACAGGCGGGATCGCAAGCGGCAAATCAACCATTGCTAGCTGGTTTTCTTATAGAGGGTTTCCTGTTTTCGACTCTGACAAGATGGTTCATAGACTTATGGGACCAAAAGGCATCGCTGTGCCTGCTATCTTATCGAAATTTGATGATTGTGGTGGGTATGAGACAGGAATTGATAGACAAGCTCTTGGCAAACAGGTTTTCGGCGCACCGAACGCATTGCGAGATTTAGAGGGTATTTTGCACCCCCTTATCGCAGAACAGCGCGCGGTATTTTTAAAATCAGCGCGCCAGCAACGAAGCCGTGCTGTGATATTGGATGTGCCTTTGTTGTTTGAGACAAAAACAGATGTGATATGTGATGTTACTCTGCTGGCATGGGCGCCTGAATTTCTGATAACAAAGCGCGCCTTATTGCGCCCTCACATGAGCCTTGATAAATTGCGTGCGATACAAAAACAGCAAATGTCATTCGCTGACAAATCCAAATTAGCAGATGAGACAATCGCAACAGGCCTTGGTTATGCCTATATGACGCGGCAATTAAATCGATTATTATGCAAATGGCAGCTTCGATAATAGCTAGATGATAGGGACAGCATGTCAGAGATCATTCGTGAAATTGTTTTAGATACAGAAACAACAGGTTTAAGCCCAGAAGATGGCCATAGAATTATTGAAATTGGCGCCCTAGAGCTGATCAATCATATGCCAACTGGCAAACAGCTTCATTTATATATCCAGCCAGAACGTGATATCGAAGAAGCAGCTGAAAGAGTGCATGGCATCTCATCTGCTTTCTTGGCTGACAAGCCTGTCTTTTCTGAGATTGTTCAGGAATTTCTGGATTTCATCGCTGATGATGTGATGATCATTCATAATGCCTCATTTGATATGGGCTTCATCAATGCAGAATTAAAGCGGCTTGGTCATCAAGCATTACCTGATAACCGCGCAATTGATACGCTTGCAATGGCGCGCAAAAAATTTCCCGGCGCACAAGCCTCACTAGATGCTTTATGCCGCCGCTTTGATATCGATAATTCACATCGTGATTTGCACGGCGCACTTATCGATGCTGATTTATTGGCAGAGGTTTATATTGAGCTGATTGGCGGAAGACAGCCTGATTTAGGATTATCGGCTCAATCATCTGAGGTGGCGAGCCTTACGATATCTGCTGCTGATAATGGGTTTGAGATACGCTCTGGGCCTATCCGTGCGCCGCGTCCCCATGCAC
>WTHW01000101.1 GCA_011526395.1 Alphaproteobacteria bacterium | reverse complement strand
GTTCTGGTTTTTAAATAAGACCCGCACAGGCAAGTCAATGCGCGCTTATTCTGATAATGAAAATCTTGCACTTCTATCTGGGATCAACCCAAACCGTGTTGTTATGATCACTTGGATTTTGGTGGGCGTTCTTGTGACCATTGCTGGCGCGCTTTATGGACTAGATAAGAGCTATAAGCCATTTACATACCTGCAATTACTTCTACCTATTTTTGCGGCGGCGATTGTTGGCGGGCTTGGCTCACCACTTGGCGCCATTGCTGGCGGGTTTGTTATCGCTCTATCAGAAGTACTCGTTACCTTCGCTTACAAACGCTTTTTGGGATATTTGTTGCCAGAGAGTTGGGAGTTTGATGGGCTCGTACAATTATTATCAACTGACTATAAATTTGCTGTGTCATTCACAGTCCTTGTCATTGTCCTATTGGTTAGACCGACAGGTATTTTTAAGGGGCAGTCGCTATGATTTTCAAAAATAGAGATGTCTTATCATTTGGTGCGATGGCGCTGCTATTTATTGCCGTTGGCACAATGCAGAGCTGGAACTTATCGCTCGCCATCCTGAACCTCGGCCTCATTTCAGCCATCATGGCTTTGGGCGTGAATATTCAGTGGGGCTATGCTGGTCTGTTGAATGTTGGGGTTATGGGGTTTGCAGCTCTTGGCGGGCTTGCCGCTATCCTTGTCTCTGCACCACCTGTCCAAGAAGCATGGGTCGCAGGTGGTAGTGGCATTATCTACACGTTGATGATCGTTGCCGCCACAATCATTGCCATTGTCTTTGCCTATCGCAAGTTATCTGGCACACGCCGCAGGCTTGCCATCACAGCGATTGGTGTCATTGGCTATTTCCTTGCCCGTATGTTTTTTGCACCTGCCACAGGTGCGATTGAACAAGTAAACCCTGCAACATCAGGCTATTTGGGCGGTGCTGGCATGCCGATTATATTCTCATGGCTGGTTGGCGGTATCTTTGCCGCAGGCGCGGCGTGGGTTGTTGGTAAAGTCGCCTTGGGTCTGCGCTCAGACTATCTAGCTATTGCCACTTTGGGCATCTCTGAGATCATTATTGCCATCCTAAAATTTGAAGATTGGATGACAAGAGGCGTTAAAAACGTCATTGGCTTACCACGACCTGTGCCTTATGAAGTCAATATTCAAAACTCACCATTTTTCCAAGAATTGGCCGCTTCTGCGAACATCCCGTTAATCGAGTTCTCGTCCATCATTGTAAAATTATGTTATGCTGGCCTATTTGGCATTGTGTTGCTGATCATCCTATATCTATCTGAAAAGGCGCTTAATTCGCCTTGGGGGCGCATGATGCGCGCTATTCGCGATAATGAAACCGCGGCAGAAGCAATGGGCAAGGATGTTACTGGACGCCATCTTCAAGTGTTCATCCTAGGCTCCGCTGTCATCGGTATCGCAGGCGCAATGCTGACAACAATCGATGGGCAATTCACACCTGCATCTTATCAGCCACTTCGCTTTACCTTCCTGATTTGGGTTATGGTAATTGTCGGTGGTTCTGGCAATAACAGAGGTGCCGTTTTAGGCGGCTTCCTGATTTGGTTTGCATGGGTCGAAGCAGAGCCAATCGGCCTATGGCTTCTGGATATGCTCACTTCTGGTCTTGCTGAAGATAATGGACTAAGACAGCATCTGCTGGCATCTGCGGCGCATATGCGCTTGATGACAATGGGACTTATTCTGTTACTTGTCTTGCGTTTTGCACCAAAGGGATTGCTCCCAGAAAAACTACGCTAGTTCGTTGACGTAATTCATCGCTGCTGGTTGTTGCCAAGCCATTTGGCCTGGCACACCGCATTGCACGCAATCAAATTGATAGCTCTGGCGGCTATCATTACATTGAAGGCAATGCCAGCTACCAGCACGCGGTGCATTGGCCGCCTGCTGTAGGGCGTGTTGCCGACCTTCCTCATCCTCAAGGCCTTTTGCGATATCTGCCTTTGCCAAATAATATTCATTATGACGCACATAACTATCAGTTATCTGGTCGATAAGCTGTGATGCAGAGGCCCATATGCCAGCGCGCAAGGCAAATTGAGCCACAGCCAACAGCCCGTCATTTGGCCTATCAGACTGCTGTGCTTGTTTTGTTGCATAGCTGATAAATTGGCCGTCATTATCATCTCTTGTATCACGCAAAGCGTTGAGACTGCTGAGGTGAGGAGCGCGCAAAAAGACCTTCAAAGCTATCTTCTTCGCCGCTTTCTTATCTCCTTTTTCAAGCAATATTTTCACTAAAAAAGTGCCGGCAGGGATGAAGTCAGGTCTCTCAGATAATGCCTCATTTAACGAATTGATAGCCTGTTTCAGATCATCATTTTCATAATGGATTTCAGCCAACTTCAAAGATAACCTCACGAATAAATCGCGTGCTTTTGCAACCTCTAGCTCAGACTGTCCACCTGATTGATTTAAATATACTTTCAAACAATCAATGGCTTTTGACCATTGGCTATCTTCAAGCGCCTTACGCAATATAAGTTGCGCCGCCTCTGCAGATGTTGGCTCTAACGCAAAGGCCTTTTCAGCTGCTTGGTAAGCAAGAGTTGATAATCCAGTGGCAGAATCCTGTTGGTGAAGTCGCATAAGGCCAAGCTGACCGAAATAGGCGGTTTGCTTTTCATTTGCCAGCTTCTTAAAATAGCGATCCGCTGCCTTCTTATCACCATTGGCATAGCTAGATTGCGCAACCAACAAATCTGTTAAGGTGCCTTTATCTAATAATTTTTCGGCGCGCCTTGCTTGCTTCACAGCGGCGCGATTATCGCCAGCGGCAAGTGCGACAAACCCCAATGATAAAGCAAGCTCACCTTTTGCGCGCCTACGTGCTTGCCATCCTGCTGAGAATAAAGATGGCCATCTCACTAATGCGCGCACAATGCGGTCAACAAGTATCGCTGATACACATAAAGCCACAATAAGCACAACAACCATTGAGCTGTTCACTTGCGCGCGGTAGCCAAGCCAAGTGATATCAGTCACGCCCTCTTGATTTGACAGCCAAGAGGCAGCATAGGCGATAAATATG
>WTHW01000232.1 GCA_011526395.1 Alphaproteobacteria bacterium | reverse complement strand
GTATGGAACACCATATCTCAGACCTAACATTGTCTTTATTTAAAAAAGCGACTCAATCTTAAAAAACAATTTATGCCGATTTCGTTTATCGCTGATCTGGGTAATGGATTCCCCTACGGGTCCAATGGCATCTTTGAGTGTCTCAGGCAGGGTGCCATCACGGCCAGTCATCACGATGAACGGGCCAACATCATTATTTGATAAAGCGTGATTTAATTCAAAATGACTGCCAGCTCTATTGTCTTCATCAAGCACTTTGACAACGAAGTCCGTGTCATGAAGGTGCCAAGATAATAAGGCAGCTTCTGCGCGTCTATCAGCAACTATGATGGCGGCATTATGCTCTTTTGCGATGGCTGTAACATCATTTGCAAGCACCTCCCAGCCACGTAATCGGCGTAGCGGGTCAGACGCAGGCGTTAATGGTCCTAAATGACCGACTGCCACGCCAGCTATGATGATGAGGGCTGCAAACAGATTTACTGATAATGCCAATTTTCCCCAGAATGAGCTTATGATTTTTTTAGGTGATGTTTGTGCAAGCCCATATCCAAAAAGAAGGCACATGGCAGGCCAAGCTGTCGCCGTCCAATTTGCATTCGCTGTTTTCAAAAAAGCTTGCACGGTCATAATGGCAATGACTGGCAAGCTAAATGCCAGCAATATTTTTGCTGATTGTGCTATCTCAAGTCGCTTTAGGCGCAATATAATAGCGCATAATATAACAAAGCTCACAGGCCCAATCACAGCTGACTGCGATAACAAAAATTGAAGCGCATTTTCTAAGCTATATAGGGGCTGATTGAGGTCTGCATTTTCACCTAAATGGGCAAAAGTAACGCCGCGATTAAGCGCATTCCAAATCAGATTAGGGGCGGACGTGACAAGCGCGCCTGCTATCATAGTTGCAAATGAGGTTATGGCAAATTGTGGTCTTTTTGCATGTGTTATCAAAAGGCTTATCACAGCACCTAGCAAGAAATAAACAGCTGCATATTTAGCAAGTATGCCGATGCCAATAACCAGCCCAGACAAGAAGAATAAAAGAGTATTATCCTGTCGTAATGCGCGTAAAAATAGGGCAAGGGCAATCACCCAAGGCAGTAGCAATAACGTGTCAGTTGAAATCACAAAAGAGCCAAGTGAGACAATGGGTAAGCTTGCCCATAATAGTGCCGCCCATCTGCCTGCTCGTGCGCTATGGTAGGCTGATGCAATCGCATATAAAATAAGCGCGATGAGCAAGTGAATGATAGGTGCTGTAATGCGCGCCGCAATAGTAGATGAGCCAAATAGAAAATCCATGAAACCCAAATACCATCCAATCAAAGGTGGTTTTGAATAATACCCAAAATCAAGAGACTGACCCCAAAGCCAATATTGTGCCTCATCAACGCCAAATTCGAGCGGTGTTAAAATGATCGCGCCCATCCTTGCAAGGCACAATGATATCAAGAATGTTACGAGCCACCGTTCCGTTGAAAGGATCTGTGATAGACTTGGATAACGCACGTCTTGCATGATTCGCTAATCGTTATAAATTAGGGTTTATACTCTACAAGCTTTATGGCAGATAGGCACAAAGATAGCAAAGAGTTGCTGTAATAAGACAAGAAGTGAAAAGCAAATGACACAAAGCCCACAAGATATTGCCGCTGAGATAGTTGATGAATTTTCATTCTTTGACGATTGGGCAGATAGATATCAACATCTGATAGATCAAGGAAGGCACATACCGCCACTTGATGAGGCCTATCGCACTGATGAGAATATCTTAAAAGGGTGCCAATCAGTTGTTTATTTCGCGCATGAAATGAAAGATGACGGCAAATTATATTTTCACGCAAGCTCTGATGCCGCCATCGTGCAAGGGTTAGTGGCCTTATTATTGCGTGTTTATTCTGGCCAACTGCCAGCAGATATCGTGGGTACAGATGCTAGCTTTGTTGGCAAGATTGGCCTTGATAAGCATCTGTCAGCAACACGCAAGACAGGATTAGCGTCTATGGTAAGCGCCATTCACAGCGCCGCAAGTAATGCGACGCCATAAAAAATACAAAAATAGCTAGTTTGGCGATCTTTCTGCGCGCGGTGTCTTGCCATAAGTCTCTCGATAGCATTTAGAGAAGTGAGAGGCAGACACAAAGCCGCATGCGAGTGCGACTGACAAAATCGATAAAGATGTCTGGCGCAGGAGTTGGCGTGCCCTTGCAAGGCGAAGGTTAAGATAATATCGCGTCGGTGTTGTGTTCAAATATTTGCGGAACAATCTCTCAAGCTGTCTTGTTGATAGAGCTGCCTCTTTGGCGAGCATTGTCTGAGACATAGGCTCTTCAAGATTTTCTTCCATCATATTCACAACTGTTAGCAATTTTGGATGCGAGACACCCAACCGAGAGCGAAGCTCCATGCGCTGTCTGTCTGATGGGTCTCTTATGCGGTCATGGATAAACTGGTCTGATACTTGTGCGGCAATCATTTGCCCATGAATTTGCGATATCAGATATAACATCATATCCAGCGATGCTGTGCCGCCAGAGCATGTGATGCGGTTGTTGTTAATTTCAAACAACTCATTCGTAATTTCCAAATGTGGGAATTCTTCTGCGAGCCCATCAATATTTTCCCAATGGATGGTGCATCTTGTATTTGAAAGCAAGCCAGCTGTCGCAAGAATATATGTGCTTGTACAAATGGCACCAACGATGGCGCCTTGGCGGTCAAGCCTGCGCACAATATTTAATGTGGCCTGACTTGTGTTGCTCTGCACATCAATGCCGCTGCAAACAAATACAAGACGGCAATCAGCCAAATCATCAATTGTGTTTGTAACATCAACAGTCACGCCATTTGAGGCTGTGATTTTATCATCGCCCGGGGTAGTGATAACCCATTCAAATAATGTTTCAGCGGCGACACGATTAGCCACGCGTAATGGCTCAATCGCAGCGGAAAACGCAATCATTGAAAAATTAGGGACAAGCAGGAAGCCAATTTTTATTGTGCCAGCAGACTTGCTTGATAGTAATACATCTTTAATCTTATCATCAGAGATCACTAGCATAATCCCCAAAAAACAATTCTAAGTTACACAGTTATCTG
>WTHW01000062.1 GCA_011526395.1 Alphaproteobacteria bacterium | reverse complement strand
CACCATTATTGATAGTGATCATCCCTGTATCGCATGACACATCATGCCAATTTCCGGCACTATCCTTAGCTTGCAGGCCGGGTTGTGAGCCAGCAAGAAGAAGTGTGATAAGGTTGATATCTTCATGTGCGGCGGCTCTGATAGCGCCCTCTTCAATCTGGTCTTGAAGGGGGGGATAATGCAAAATCCGAAGCAAGCTTGCCACTGATTCGCGCATCATCGTATCTAGCGGCATTGTGAATTGTGATTTCACATCATCAGGTGTTTCGGCCTGTAACCAGCCAAGAAGTTCAACACCAAGTGCGGTGAGGTCATTCTGCAAGGCTCTGGTATCAGCCTCAAGAGACGGTGGCACACGCCCCCATGGATAGACATGATAAAATTCTTTCAAGTCTTTTTGTGTTTGGCCTTTGGCATTTTCAGAACGGAATGGAAAATAGCCATCCTGATTTTCAGGGTCACGTAGCCAGTCATGCTTATCATCAGAGGCAAAGAAATTGCCCCATAGATCATAAATCTGGGCAATCCGCTCTGGTGTGATGGGATGATTGGCTAGCACGGCAAAGCCTGTATTATGCAATGAGCGCGCAAGAGCGCTAGCGGCATCAGGTGATTGATAATCAACAGTTTCTACATTCATCTAAACGACTCCTTTCACACAGCCTTTTGCCGGTCTGCGGTTTTATCATCTGCCATTTTTGATAGATCTAAATAGTGCGCTTTTACAGCGTCCACATCAACACCAATCGCAATCTTTGCCGCATGACGAGGCAGGCTGGCATCTGGCACAGTCTGGCCGATGGCAGGGCCATCACAAATCACATGAACAGGCATTTTGCGATATTCAAATAGGTGAGGATCGGTGAGCGCAATCACAGCACACGGGTCATGCAACACACAAACATCATCATGATAGATGGTCGCATAAAAACGAGTGTAAAAGGCAGAAATATCATAGATGAATTTGCCAATCGGCCCGCTGGCATCTGCGATAGATTTATATTCAGGCGGGGTTATCATCACTTGGGTTGTGACATCTAGCCCAATCATGACAACTTCCCACTCAGCGGCAAAGACAATATCAGCCGCATGAGGGTCATTCCAGATATTGGCTTCGGCATAATCAGAGACATTCCCCGGCACAAAGCCAGCACCACCCATAATCACAACTGATTTCACATGATTGACAAGATCAGGGTCACGTTGCAAAGCGATGGCGATATTGGTCAAAGGCCCCACAGGACATAGGCTGATTTCACCAGAATGAGCGCGGCAGGTTTGGATGATATAATCAGCCGCATCAAGCGCATGAGGGGCTTGTTTAGGTGATTGGGCTGGCAAATCACCAAAGCCATCATCACCATGCACATGATAGCTTGGCGTGTTTGGCACTTGGACAAGTGGCACTTCCGCACCGCGTGCCACATCGAGCTTGTAATGCGCTTGTTCTGCGAGATACAGCGCATTGCGCGTTGCCTCATCCACATTCACATTGCCGAAAATGGTGGTGAGCCCCACAACATCAAGGCGCGGGTCAGCAAATGCCATATGGATCGCCATTGCATCATCAATGCCGGGATCTGTATCAATGATGATTTTTTGTTTGCTTTTGTTAGTCATAGTTGTTTTGCGCCATTTATGAGAGTTCAGTGATATCAGGTATCGCATCAGCTGTGCCGTGACGTGTTACCTGAAGCGCGGCGGCTTTGCCAGCTAGCATCATCGCTGTTTTGATATCTGCGCCGCAGGAAAGACGGGCAAGGAAAAAGCCAAGATAGGTATCACCTGCGCCTGTAGTATCGACGGCTTTGACCTGTTCTGCTGGCATGAAATGGGTGCCATCTTGGCCGTAATAATAGGCGCCTTCTGCCCCTTTGGTCACGATGACATGAGGGACTGGCCAGCTATCAGGCTGTTTGCCAAGAGCGGCTGAGACTTCCTCTGCTTCAATCTCGTTCACGATCAGAAGATCGATGATATCAATGAGTGAGAGCAATTTATCTTTGAGGAAAGGGGCGGCTGAATAACAAATCTGACAGCCCTTTTCCTTGGCTTGTTTTAAAAATTCAGCGCCGAGATTGGTTTCATTCTGGGTCAGCGCCCAATCATTGGGGCCAGCATCACCAAGCGCATCATCAATCATCTGAGGCGTGATGGTGATATTGGCGCCTTGCATGAGCAGGATCTGATTTTCAGCTGTCTTATCCTCGATAATAACGATGGCATGGCCTGTTGGTGTATCGTTCTTGGCGATATGGCTTGTATCAACGCCAACATCACGCATCAAAGCGATATGATTATCATCTGAGTGATGGATTTGCCCGATATGGATAACGTTTGCGCCGCCTCTGGCAAGCGCGATTGACTGATTAGCCCCTTTGCCGCCAAGCCCCTGATGAAATCTTGTGCTTGCCAATGTTTCGCCTGCTTGTGGCAAATGCGGAACATTGTAGAAATAATCAAGATTTATCGAGCCTAGATTATAAACGGCCATCGGGGTGTTTATCCTTCGTCTTTGTTATTCACCAGCCTTTGTGAGGCGCGTTTCTCGCGCTTATCTTCGCGTGCTGAGGTCAGGGCATTCAGCTTACCATCTGCGAGGCAGTTTGGACATAGGCAGGTGCCATCTAGCTGATAATTTGGCTTCATATTGGGGCTGGTCATACACCAGCAATCACCAGCAACATCACCTGTTTTACACCGAAAGTCAGCGCCACATTCTGTACAGATTGTTGGCACATTACGAGAGGGGTCATATAGTTTTTCCTGCATGCTAGCCTCATCAGGTTTGTGTATTAAACGATTACACCCAAAATCGTCGCATAAAATTGCGAGCTAGCAAAGGCTATTGACCGCCATTTTCTTGGCTCCATGCGACAGGGGCATTCAAAAATGCCTCAACACGTGCCACACGTTCATCAGAAATCGTTGGGTCTTGTTTAATCGCCTCTAGCACATCCCACCATGTGGCAAGATAATGAAGGCTGACATTTTCCTCTGCTAGCTTTGTCATCGCATCTTTAAAAATATCATAATAGAATATCACAAAGATGTGATTCACCTCTGCACCAGCGGTGCGGATGGCATTGATGAAGTTCAGTTTTGAGCCGCCATCTGTCGCTAAATCTTCGACAAGCAGAATATGCTGGCCTTCTTCGATGAGGCCTTCAATTTGGGCATCTCTGCCAAAGCCTTTAGGCTTTTTGCGGATATATTGCATTGGCTTGTCCATTTCCTCGGACATCCAAGCAGCAAACGGAATGCCAGCTGTCTCGCCGCCAGCCACTGCATCATATGGGGCATCAGCAGATAAGTCTGCCATCATCGCGGCGCCTTGTGACATTAAAAAGCGTCTGATTTCAGGAAATGAGATAATCTTGCGGCAATCAATATAGACAGGGCTTGCTTTGCCAGATGTGAAAATAAAAGGTTTGTCATCAGAGATGTGAACAGCCTTGATATCAAGCAACATACGTGCGACCTGCTGGCCAACTGATTGTGACTTATCTTGTGACATAACTCTTAATCTTTCTTTTTGAACTTTTAGCGCGTGGCTTTCGCCAATTAGTACCGCAACGACTTCGTAAAAGCTATGGCTTTTTGCGTCCCATAAGCAAGGCGCCAGCTGTGACGCCCACCCCAATAATGACAATCATCAAGGTCGCAATGGCATTGATTTCTGGTGTGACGCCAAGCCTGACTTTGGAGAATATCACAATCGGCAAAGTAGATGAGCCTGGCCCGCTGACGAAGCTGGCAATCACCAAATCATCAAAGCTGAGTGTGAAGGTGAGAAGCCATGCTGATAAAATCGCAGGGGCAATTAGAGGCAATGTCACTGAGAAGAAAATAAAGGGCTGGCGCGCACCAAGATCAGAGGCAGCCTCTTCAAGAGATCTGTCAAATTGGCGCAAGCGTGCTTGGATAACAACAGCGGCAAAACACATGCCGAATGTGGCATGAGCAATGATGATGGTATCAAGTCCCCTGCCTGATGGCCAGCCTGTGAGTTTTTCCATGCCGATGAAAAGTAGGAGCATGGATAGACCCATCACAACCTCAGGGATAACAAGAGGGGCTGAGGCAAGGGCGCTGAGTAGAAGGCGGGCGCGGAACCTGCCAAAGCGCACAAAGGCTGTGGCAATGAGGATGCCAAAGATAGTTGAAAGCGTTGCCGCCATGCCAGCGATGAACAATGATTTAGCCAAGGCGGCCAATAAAGCTTCATTTTCAAGCAGGGCGCCATACCATTTCACAGAAAAGCCAGACCAGACAGATGATAACTTGCCAGCATTGAAGCTGAAGGCAATCATCACCAGCACAGGGATATATAACAGCAATAAGGCTGTGATGCCCAAAATCACAAAAAGCAAGGGAACGGATCGTACCATCTTATGCGCCCTCCTCGCTTGTCTCGTCACCGAGCCTGTCGACATGGCGCATATAGATGATAGGCCCTGTGACAATTATCATCAAAATGAGGGCAATGGCAGAGGCCACTGGCCAATCACGATTGCGGAAAAATTCTGTCCATAAGACCTTGCCAAGCATCAGCTGGTCAGGCCCACCCAAAAGCGCTGGTATCACAAATTCACCAACAGCAGGAATAAAGACAAGCAGACAGCCAGCGATAATGCCAGGCAGAGATAGAGGCAAGGTGATGGTTGTGAAGATGGTAAATGAGTTTGCGCCCAAATCAGCCGCCGCCTCGTTCAAAGTCTGATCAAGGCGTGTCAGCGTGGCGTAAAGTGGCAATATCATCAAAGGCAAATAGGTCAGCAACATGCCCATATAGACTGAGAATTCTGTTTGCATCAGCTTGATAGGGTTCTCGATAATGCCAAGCCACATCAAAACAGCATTCACAAACCCATTTGGATTAAGCAAGCCGATAAGCGCATACATGCGCAGCAGGCTGGACGTCCAAAAGGGAAGAAGGACAAGGATAAGAAGGATAAGGCGTGTACGCTCGTCAGTTCTAGCAATCCAATAAGCCATCGGATAGGCAAAGAGCAAACAGATCAATGTGGCAAAAAACGCAATGCGCACAGAGTTAATGGCTGGCCCGATATAATCATCAGCATATTCAATGATGAGGCCGTAATTTTCGAAATTGAAATTGGTAAAAAACCCATCCTCATCAAAGCCCCATAAGGGTTTAAAAGGCGGGATACCGCGCCGCGCTTCGGTAAATGAGACCTGTGCCATCTCAAGCAAAGGGACAAGGAAAAAGACAAACAGCCATAATAATGGCAAGCCAATAACAAGCCATTTACCATAAGAGGCAGCTATGCGGCGCAAAGCAGAGTGTGATGAGGCGGGTGGCGTTAGCTCTGCCATCTCCTAGCTATCCTCTGGCAAGAGGATGACATCTTGAGGATCAAAGCTTGCCACGACCTGTTCATCCCATGTGAAAGCATCTTGGGTGCGTCTGCGATTTGAGAGTAAGATTTTAATCATCGTCCCATCTGTTGTACGCGCACGCACATGTGTCACAGAGCCAAGATAGCCAAGCTCTTCGATTGTGACCATCATCTGGTTTGCGCCTTTGGCATCTCCTCTTGAGAGGTTTATTTTCTCTGGTCGCAAGGCGATGGTAACCTTATCACCTTTGGCAAAATCTTGTGCTGGCAGGGCAGTGAAATCAATCAGGCCTGTGGCAGTGATTTTGGATGATGAGGCTGTTTTGATTGTGGCTGGCAGGAAGCTGACAGAGCCAAGAAAATCAGCCATGAATTTCGATTTTGGCGCATCATATAAAGATTGCGGTGTGCCTGTTTGGACAAGCTTGCCAGCATCCATTACGCCAATTTGAGAGCCGATAGACATGGCCTCTTCTTGGTCATGTGTGACAACCACAAAAGTGGTGCCAAGATCTTCTTGGATATTCACAAGCTCAAATTGTGTATCTTCGCGCAGTTTTTTATCCAAAGCGGCCAAAGGCTCGTCCAATAATAATAATTTGGGACGACGAGCAAGAGCGCGCGCCAGCGCAACACGCTGTTTTTGCCCGCCTGATAGCTGGTCTGGTTTGCGATGACCAAAGCCCTCAAGGCGCACCAATTTTAGCATCTGCGCAATGCGGTCATCATAGTCTGCGCCAGAGATGCCAGCGCGCGCCAAGCCATACCCAATATTTTTAGCAACGCTCATATGCGGGAACAGGGCGTAATTTTGGAACATATAATTGACAGGTCTGTCAGCAGGATGAACGCCTGACATATCATGACCATCAATTTCAATTGTGCCTGATGTGGGGGTCTCAAGGCCAGCTAGCATGCGAAGCAAGGTCGTCTTGCCACAGCCAGAGCCGCCCAAAAGGCAAAATAACGCCCCCTTTTCAATATCAAGAGAGAGCGTATCAACAGCAATGAAATCACCAAAGCGCTTGGTGATTTCAGAGATTTTTACAAATGGTGCCACGCTTGTAACAGTCCTTTGGCTAGGATTAGTTACCAGCTGTGAAACGTGACCATGTGCGGTTAATCACGCGGTCTGTTTTGGCATCATAGGCAGGCACAACAAACAGCTTTGCCTTTGCCGCATCTGTTGGGTAGATGCCAGGATGTGTCAAAACTTCCTCGTCAATTAGAGGGTTCGCCGCGATATTGCCGCTGGCATACCATACATAATTCACGTTATTGGCCGCGACTTCTGGGCGCATCATGTAATCCATGAATTTATAGGCGTTATCGACATTTTTGGCATCCACAGGCAATGCCATCATATCAAACCACATATTTGTGCCTTCATCTGGGATGACATATTCAATCACCTGACCATTTTCAGCTTCTTCTGCGCGATAGGCCGCTTGGAAAGCATCACCTGACCACATGATAGCCGCACAAATATCGCCATTGGCGATATCATTGATTGACTGTGATGAATGGATATAGCGCAAATATGGGCGCACAGCATTTAGCACTTCACCTGCCGCTTTGATATCATCTGCATTTGTTGATGTGCCATCTTTACCAAGATAGGCCATCACGTTCGGTAGAACATCTGTTGGAGCATCCAAAATCGCAAT
This sequence comes from Alphaproteobacteria bacterium, assembly GCA_011526395.1. Lineage (GTDB taxonomy): Bacteria > Pseudomonadota > Alphaproteobacteria > Puniceispirillales > Puniceispirillaceae > UBA685. Next base: position 3,344 of record WTHW01000062.1, on the reverse strand, counting down.
GCCGCAATCAGCAAGCTTAGAAGCATATTGTGGGTCTAGGATAAGTGCCCAGCTATTTGTTGGGGCATCATCACCAAGACGCTCTGCGACTTTATCTGCGTTATAAGCCACACCTGTGGTACCCCACATATAAACAAGGCCAGCATCATCACGGCCGACCATGCCATTTGCCTCACCCTGAATGGCTGGGTTCTGGTTGCCGACATTTTGCAGGCGGCTGAGGTCCATTGTGCCATAGGCGCCAGCTTCAAGACCGCGTGCGAGGAAGTCAGCTGTTGGGACAACCAAATCATAGCCAGATGAGCCAGCTAGCATTTTGGCTTCTAGAACTTCGTTTGAATCATAAACATCATAGACAACCTTGATGCCTGTCTCTGCTTCGAAATTCGCGATTGTATCTTCGGCGATATAATCTGACCAGTTATAGATATTCAGCTCGCCACTTGCGAATGCTGTTGTGCTGGCGCCAGCAACAAGGCCTGCCGCCGCCAAAGCGCGTAACATAGAGACTTGCATTTGTTTCCTCCCTTACAAAAACAATACTTAATTTCAGCTTAATCATCTTTTGCGCAGGCATAAAGTGATTTTATGATGATACCTGCCAGTAAATCGGGCGCATGGGGTCAAAGATAGTCACTGGCCCCTCGCCTGTCTCGATTCTGTCAGGGAATGTGACAGGGCTATCACTGCGTGATAGAACCATTTCAGCGTCATTCACTGGCAGGCGGTAAAAAGCTGGGCCATGCAAGCTGGTAAAGCCTTCTAGCTTGTCTAGCGCGTCTTCATCTTCGAAAATCTGGGCAAGGCATGCCATTGTATTTGGCGCTGTGAAAATGCCAGCACAGCCGCATTCTTGCAGTTTATTTGGATCTGTATGAGGGGCAGAATCAGTGCCAAGGAAAAAGCGGGGATCGCCTGAGATAGCGGCGGCAACAAGGGCTTTGCGATGCATTTCACGCTTTGCCACTGGCAAGCAATAATAATGAGGCTTGATACCACCTGCTAGCATGGCATTGCGATTGATCATCAGATGATGTGTTGTAATGGTGGCGGCAAGTGCGCGGCTTGCTTGCGCGATATAATCAACAGCTTGTTTTGTTGTGATATGCTCTGCCACAACACGCAATTCAGGCAAGCGGCGGCCAAGCGGGTCCAGCACCCTGTCTATAAAGACAGCCTCGCGATCAAAGATATCAATGTCAGAATCTGTCACCTCGCCATGAACACATAAAGGCATGCCAATTTCGGCCATCACCTCTAGGACTGGCATCACCTTGTCCATATTGCGCACACCGCTGGCAGAATTGGTTGTCGCACCAGCAGGGTATAATTTCACAGCAGTCACAAGCCCTGATTCGAAACCAGCGCGCACATCAGCTGGGTCTGTATCTTCGGTGAGGTATAGGACCATCAATGGATTGAAATCAGCCCCGTCTGGCAAGGCAGATAAAATCCTGTCACGATAGGCCTGTGCCATCGCGCTTGTTGTCACAGGCGGCACGAGATTTGGCATGATAATCGCACGGCCAAAATCTTTGGCAGTGTGCGGCAAGACAGCTTTTAACATATCACCATCACGCAGATGGACGTGCCAATCATCGGGACGTTTGATGGTGATATGTGTCATGGATGCCTCACTGATTATCTGTCGCTGTTATAATATCGGATACCATATGGGCAGAGACACATGATAATGTCCAGCCTAGATGCCCGTGACCTGTATTATAGAAAATACCCTTGGCTTTACCACGTCCAATACGCGGCATCATATTTGGCATCATCGGACGAAGCCCTGCCCATGGTGTGACATATTCTGTATTCACATCTGGCATGTTTTTTTCAACCCATTTGGTTAAAGGGACAATTCTGTCAGAGCGGATATTGTAGTTATAGCCATTAAATTCAGCTGTGCCTGCCACGCGGAAGCGATCTGCGCCAAGACGCGCTGTGACAATTTTGGCTTTATCATCTAGCAAGCTCACCCATGGGGCTGCTTTTTGTGAGGTCTCATCATTGAGATGCACAGTGATTGAATAGCCCTTTACTGGATAGATATTGACCCTGTCGCCAACTTGCGATGCAAAGCTGCGGCTTCGCACACCAGCGCAAATCACAATGCCATCATAGCTTTGTGTGCGCACCTCGCCTGATTCAGGCGCGCTTGTGACAAGTGGCTGGCCGTTGTTAGGTGCTAATTTGGTGACTTCCTCATTCCAATAGAAGGTGACACCAAGACGCTCACACGCTTTGGCAAGGCCAGTTGAGAATTTATGAATATCACCTGTGAAATCAGAATCTGTGTAATAGCCGCCAATGATATCAGATTTGATAGTTGGCTCAATCGCGCGCACCTCATCTGGGGTCAGACGTTGGCGCGGCAAGCCGCCCTTGGCCAATAATTTTGAGACTTCATGAGCATGTGCGAATTCAGCTTCATCATCATAAAAATGCAAGATACCCTGATTCACACGGTTAAATTCAATGCCAGCCTCTTCTGCCATCTGTGTCATGAAATCACGAGAAGCGATCGCCATCTCGGTGGTGCGGATGGTGTTTGATTCGTAATTGGGGATATTGGACATAAATTCCATCATCCAGCCAAATTTATGAAGAGATGGTTTTGGATTCACAAGAAGAGGCGCATCTGATTTCATCATCCATTTCAAGCCTTTGAAAATGGTTGACCATCTTGTCCAGACTTCTGCGTTTGAGGCAGATAGCTGGCCGCCATTCGCAAATGATGTTTCCATCGCCGCATAGCGGTTTTTATCGTAAATCGTCACATCATAGCCGCGATTGGCCAATGTGAAAGCTGATGACATGCCTGTGATGCCTGCGCCGATAACTGCAATCTTTTTCATATAAACCCCCATGAAAGACGCATTAACATAAAAGAGGATTTAGGTAGCCCTGCACCCACTCATCCCTCAGCTGGTCAATGCCTCATCTGTCATGGAACCTGAGAGCTTTTGACTAAAGTGCGCCATGCGCGTTTCAGTCGTTCCCCGTCGGTGGGCCATATTATGGCCACTCTCCAGATTGCCCACCACCTTGCGGTTCATTTGCCTGAGAGTTTCTTGAGGCTTTGCTCCTTCGGCGGCTATCTTTTGATAGCTCTCTCCCAACAGGTGGTCTTAGGCGGTGATAGATTAGCATAATCAAATCAAATTGTCACGATATGCTGGCCTATGATAGACTAGAATCTTAAAGAAAAGGCTGTTCAGATAAAAATCCCAATAGGATGAGACGATGAGCATTAAAAAAGTGATGATGGCTTTTACCAGCCTGTCTGAAAAAGGGCTGATTGAAGATATATCTATTGAGGAGATATTAGCGCATGATGT
>WTHW01000247.1 GCA_011526395.1 Alphaproteobacteria bacterium | reverse complement strand
GTGTTTCAAGCACATCACGGCGTATATTAATCCAGCGCAAATGAATTGAATTGCGCACAATCTCTTCATCAAGCACTTTAAACTCATCTGCTGTTGGTGCCCATTTCATCAAGGCATCAGAGCTAGATTGAAACGCATTTGGCCCGTTAGCCAGCTTATCCCAATCTGCCAATTGCGCTCTTTGTGCAGCGCGTTGCGCCATGTCCTTAAACACCTCATCTGGCACATCAGTTTGATCGACATTCGATAAAATCTCTGAGGTGATATGAATGGCAGCGCGTTCTGCTTGCTGGCTTGAAATGCTGCCTGATGCGTAAATGCGCGCGATTGCAAATAACGTCAAATCAGCGACACAAGCACCAAAAATATGCCAACGCGCTATCTTTAAAGAGATGAGATAGGTCTCATTATTAAAAAGCTTAGGCCATTGGGTGCCTGCTCTTGTTTTCACATAGCCATAAAGAGTGACTTGGCTGACATAGGCAGACTGTTTATCGCAAAAAGACATAAGCGCATCCAGAGAATCTAGCGGTGGACGCGGTGTCAATCCGAGTTTTGCCTGCAGCGTTTTAAATAAATTTGTTAACAATTTTTAAGACCATAATCACAGTTTCTTTGACTGTATTGTTTCTTTCTGCTTAGAATAAATCAACGTCTTTTGGGGGGGAACGATAAAGACGTGAAAAAAATGGCAAGAAACTGTGCGTTTTTTGGCATCTGTCGGTCTATTGGACACTCCCCAGAAGTTTGTATTAACCAGTTTTGAGGGGGGAAATATGTCTTCAAAACAAGAACAACATTGGGCAAAGACCAAATCGTTGACGGTGACCACTTTGGTTATCTGGGCGATTTTGTCATTTGTTATCCATTGGTTCGGCGATTCTATTAATAATAGTTTCCCGGGCGCCTATTTCATGGCAGGCATGGGCTCACAGGTGGGCTTTGCCATCCTCGTATTTTGGTTTGCTTCAAAGCAGAACAAAATCGATGAAGAATACGGCTTTGCTGAAGACTAGGGGGCTGATATGATCAAACTAGAAGGTGGATTTATCCAGAACCTAGGTCGTGTGTATGGTCTATATACACTAGGCTTCCTAGGCTTTGTAATTTTAATGGCTATCCTTGAAGCAGCCGGCGTATCTAATACGGTTATTGGCTGGCTTTTCGTAGGATTTACAGTTGCAATTTATGCATTAATCGGTGTGCTTTCACGCACCATGGACACAAACCAGTATTATGTAGCTGGTCGTGAAGTGCCTGCTGTTTATAACGGTATGGCAACAGCTGCTGACTGGATGTCTGGTGCGTCCTTTATTGCCATGGCTGGCGGTATCTACATGAAGGGTTATCCTTACATGGCGTTCCTTGTCGGCTGGACAGGCGGTTACGTATTGGTGGCCTCATTGATTGCGCCATATTTACGTAAATTTGGCTGTTACACAGTGCCAGATTTCATTGGCACACGTTATGGCGGTAATTTGGCTCGTCTTTGCGCTGTTGTGATCTTGGTTGTTGCCTCATTCACATATGTGACAGCACAGATTAACGGCACAGGCACAGTGGCCTCAAGAGCCTTGCAGATTCCATTCGAAGTCGGCGTATGGGTTGGTCTTGCAGGTATTCTATTCTGTTCAATGCTAGGCGGTATGCGTGCAGTGACATGGACACAGGTTGCCCAATATATCGTTTTGATTGTGGCTTACCTCATCCCTGTATTCTGGATGTCAAACAAGCTAGGCTATGGCCTTATCCCGCATTTCGCCCAATTTGGCGCTGTTGAGCGTGTTCAAGAGCTAGAAGCTTTGCTTGGCGTGAAGGAATTGCTACCAACAGCTGAAGCGCAAGCAGAAGCTGGCAAGCTAGCAGCCTTGAAGGTCGGCATTAATGATGCAAGCACATCACTGATGGCGAAGTGGAAATTCTTTACATTGGTTATTTGTATGATGGCTGGCACAGCCTCATTACCACATGTTTTGATGCGCTACTTTACAACATCTTCAGTGAAGGCTGCTCGTCAATCAGTTGGCTATTCTCTATTGTTCATCTGTGCGCTTTACCTAACAGCGCCAGCATTGGCAACATTCACAAAGCTATCTCTACTTGACCCGAATGTCGCGACAAGCATCATCGGTAAGTCAATCGCAGATGTATCTAGCCTTGAATGGATCCAGCAATGGTCGAATGTAGGCTTCCTAAAGCTTGTTGATGGCAATGGCGATGGCATTTTGCAGATCAATGAATTCTTCATGCGTGGTGACATTGTTGTGTTGGCAACACCAGAAATGGCTGGCCTTCCTTATGTTATCTCTGGCCTTGTTGCTGCTGGTGGTCTAGCGGCTGCTATGTCAACAGCTGATGGTCTTCTATTGGCGATTGCGAACGCTTTGTCACATGACCTTTACTACAAGATCATTGACCCGAAAGCCGATACAAAGACACGTTTGTTCGTGGCACGTGTATTGCTTGTGGTCATCGGTGCAGCGGGTGCTTTTGTGGCATCCATGAAGCTCACAGGTATCTTGGGTGCGGTTGCATGGGCATTCTGTTTTGCTAACTCAGGTCTCTTCTTCCCACTTGTATTAGGTGTTTGGTGGAAGCGTGCGAACCGTGCTGGTGCTATCGCTGGTATGGTCGGCGGCTTTGGTGCAGGCGCATGGTATCTCTATATGGTCCAGTTCGCTGGCATGGCACCATGGATTGGCATTGACGGTCTACGTTTTGGTATGATCGGTATGCCGGTTAGCTTAATCCTGATGATTGTTGTTAGCTTAATGACAAAAGAGCCAGATGCTGAAACGCAGAAGATGGTCGAAGAAATCCGTATTCCAAGCGGTAAGACTATCCAGGCCTAATCATAGGTTTTTGACAAGGTGATAGGCGGCCAATGCTGGCTATCATCTGTCCCACAATATAAAAAGCGGAGTGATATGATTGCTCCGCTTCTTTAAAATTCAAGTCCCAGATTTTAAGTTATAGATTGAACAATTTACAAGATTAAACCCGCAACTGGAATAGAGAGCTAAAGCAAGATTATGAGCGCACAATTCCCCCTTTTCATCATTATCATTGATTATCTTCTTGGGGTCTGTCTCTTATACACATCTCCGA
>WTHW01000246.1 GCA_011526395.1 Alphaproteobacteria bacterium | reverse complement strand
TATAAGAGTAACCAAGACTTAACGCGCACCATTAGCACAAAACAGGTGACGCAAGATCATTATATTTTATTCCAAGAATATCTGACGAGGCGACATGAAGATGGGCAGATGGCCGCCATGTCATACCAAGAATTCACAAATATGATACATAACAGCCCGATTGAGACCTTTTTGGTTGAATATCGTGATGTGGCTGGTGAGTTAATCGCCTGTATCATGGTTGATATGCAAGAAGATGGTCTGAGCGCTGTCTATAGCTTTTTTGACCCGCTATCTACGAACCGTTCGCTTGGCACCTTCATGATCCTTGATTTGATTGAGATGGTCAAAGAGCTAGGTAAATCCTATCTTTATTTAGGATTTTATATCGCGCAAAGCCGCAAGATGGCCTATAAGGCGCGCTTCTCACCGGCTGAGATTTATCAGCATGGCAAGTGGGAATCCTTATCTCTTACATCAGAGCTTTAGGTTTACTTTTACGTAAATTTTGCTGGTCTTGGGAAGCCTGTTGGCGGCAATTTGCCAGCCGCACCACGTTTTGCGATCCATGGGGTTAGGTCTGTTTCGGTGCGTGTGCGCCCGCCGCCCATCTGCCATGACAGCCCCTCTTCTTTCGAGAAGACTTTTATATCTGCAAGTGCGCCATCTTTGTAGCGTTGCAAAATAACTCCGCGCCCACGTCCCAAAACTGGCACCTCATCAAGAGAGAAGACAAGTAGTTTGCGATTAACGCCCACAACAGCCACAGAATCGCCATCTGCAGGACAGCAAGCGGCCGCCTTTACATCGCCTGAGACATTCAAAACTTGCTTGCCGTTTTTGGTTTGCGCTAGTGCCTGTTCAACCTCAACGAGCAAACCATGACCAGATGAGGCAGCAACAAGCAAGCGGCCTGTGGTGGCTTTTTGCATTGAGATGATGGTTGCGTCTGCTGGCAGATCAATCATCAAATTCAATGGCTCACCAAAACCGCGCCCTTTGGGCAACTTGTCGCCGGCAAGTGTATAAAAACGCCCATTATCGGCAAAGGCGAGGATTTTATCTGTTGTCTCTGCATGGAAGGCAAAAGCGCGCTCATCACCTTCTTTGAATTTAAATTCTTGGGCAAGGTCAACATGCCCCTTCATCGCGCGCACCCACCCATTGGCAGAACAAATCACAGTGATAGGCTCTTTTTCAGCGAGAATTTCGGTTGGGTCATAATCAATTTCTGGCGCTTCTGATAAGGTTGTCATGCGCTTATCTGACTTCGCAAAGACAGCCTTCATCTCTTTGATTTGTTTGGATATTTTTTGCCATTGCAAATCATCACTATCCATCATCTCAAACAAGCTATCTTGCTCTTCAATCAGGGCATCACGTTCACGGCGCAGTTCCATCTCTTCGAGTTTGCGAAGTGAGCGCAGGCGCATATCAAGAATACCATTTGCCTGATTTTCGGTCAGATCAAAGCGCGCCATCAGCGCTTGTTTTGGCTGTTCATCCTCGCGGATAATGCGGATAACCTCGTCCAGATTTAAGAAGACGATGATGTAGCCTTCAAGCATTTCAAGACGGCGTTCAATTTTATCCAAACGATATTGTGAGCGACGTTGCAAGACTTCTTGGCGGTGGGCTAGCCATGCATTCAAGGCTTCACGCAAGTTTAAGACGCCTGGTTTACCATCTTTATCAAGCACATTCAGATTCATTGGCACACGCACTTCTAAATCTGTGAGCTTAAATAAGCTTTCCATCACAGCTTCAGCATCTATGCGGCGTGATTTTGGCTCAAGAATAATGCGGATATCTTCAGCTGATTCATCGCGGATATCAGATAGGAATGGCAGTTTTTTGTTATTTAACATATCTGCCATTTTTTCAATCAAACGCGATTTTTGCACCTGATAAGGTATCTCTGTAATCACGATTTGATAGGCGCCGCCCTTTTCCTGTTCAATTTCATAGCGAGAGCGCAAGCGGAAGCCGCCCTTGCCTGTGCGGTAGGTCTCAATGATAGAAGCGCTATCTTCGACCAAAAGGCCGCCTGTTGGGAAATCAGGCCCTTGCACAAACCCAACGAGGGTTTCGATTGATGCATTGGGATGTTTGATAAGGTGGAGCGCGGCATCTGCTAGCTCAACCACATTATGTGGCGGAATAGAAGTTGCCATGCCAACAGCGATGCCTTGTGCGCCATTGGCTAGCAGATTTGGGAAGCCAGCTGGCAATAAGACAGGCTCTTCAGATTCGCCGTCATAGGTTGGTCTGAAATCAATCGCATCCTCGTCAATGCCGTCTAGAAGCAGGCGCGAGACTTCTGTCATACGCGCTTCGGTATAACGCATCGCGGCGGCATTATCGCCGTCAATATTACCAAAGTTACCTTGCCCGTCGACAAGCATATAACGCATGGCAAAAGCCTGTGCGAGGCGCACCATCGCATCATAAATAGCCGCATCACCATGAGGGTGGAACTTACCCATCACATCACCAACAACACGCGCTGATTTCTTAAACCCCTGATCAGGGTCTAGTTTTAGCTGGCGCATCGCAAATAAAAGGCGTCTGTGAACAGGCTTTAGGCCATCACGGACATCAGGCAATGAGCGTGATGTGATGGTTGATAGCGCATAAGCAAGATATCGCTCTGATAAGGCAGAGGAGAAGTCAGCTTTTTGAATGGACTGTTCTGGGTCTAGAATATCGTCATTTGCCATTTAAAAAATCTCATCTGCTTTGTGATATCGAAAGGCGTCATCTTATTGCCATTTATCTATAACGCGACGCAATCAAACTTTCTAGCCTAATGCGCGCGGCTGGCAATTCTTTATGTATAAGTGAAAAAATATGCTTTTGCAGGAAATGGCCTGTAAGTGCCAAGCCCTTGGCATATTCATCATCTAGCGTAGCAGCGCCGCCAAGAAGTGATGGCAGTGGCAAGAGCCTGTCTTTATAGGGGCCTGCATGGTCGATTTGAACGGCATGGCCTGTGCGCGGGCTAACATAGGCAAGGTTTGTTGTCTCGCCGCTGACAGCGCATCTTGTTAAATCAAGGCCAAATCCAAGCGCATCTAGCATGCCCAATTCCCATTTCAGGTAGATGGGCAACCATTGCTCTACCTCTGAGGCAAGAT
>WTHW01000133.1 GCA_011526395.1 Alphaproteobacteria bacterium | reverse complement strand
TTCCAGGCATTACTGAAACAGCCAAAATTTTCTGTGGTGTGGATGTAACCAAAGAGCCGATTCCTGTATTGCCAACTGTACATTATAATATGGGTGGCATTCCGACGAATTATCATGGTGAAGTTTTGTCGCCAACAGCAGATGATCCAAACCGTGTTGCGCAAGGCTTGATGGCCATCGGCGAAGCCGCTTGCGTATCTGTACATGGGGCAAATCGTCTTGGCACAAACTCACTACTTGATATTGTGGTCTTTGGGAGAGCGGCCGCACATCGTGCAGCTGATGTCCTCACACCAGGGGCGTCTCATGCACCGCTGACATCATCAGCCACAGACAAAATTCTAGACCGCTTTGACAGAGCGCGTCATGCCAAAGGCAAAACATCTGTTGGTGAATTACGCCTTGATATGCAGCGCGCGATGCAAAAATATGCTGCTGTTTTCCGTTCAGGCGACAGCTTGAGCGAGGGCGTCAAAGAGATGGATGAAATCGCCGCCCAAATGAGTGATATCGGCATTCAGGACAGATCACTTGTATGGAATACAGATCTGATAGAGTCACTTGAGCTTGAAAATCTGATGAGCCAAGCGCTCGTCACAATTCGCTCAGCTGATCAGCGTAAAGAATCACGTGGCGCACATGCACATGAAGATTTCCCTGATAGAGATGATGAGAATTGGATGAAGCACACAGTCATGTGGCTTGATGAAAAGAATCAATCAAAGCTTGATTATCGTGATGTTACCATGACCACATTGACCAATGAAGTTGAGCCTGTACCGCCAGTCGCGCGTGTATATTAAGGCGCAATCGCAAAGGATATTTGACAATGGCACAATTTACATTGCCGAAAGGCTCTCAGCCAGTAAAAGGTGAGTTCCACCCTGCACCAGAGGGCGCAACAAATACCAAAAATTTCCAGCTTTACCGCTGGTCACCTGATGATGAGGATAATCCGCGCATTGATACCTATGAGGTTGATCTTGATAGCTGCGGGCCTATGGTGCTTGATGCGTTGATCAAAATCAAAAATGAAATTGATAGCACGGTGACATTCCGCCGCTCTTGTCGTGAAGGTATTTGTGGCTCTTGTTCTATGAATATTGACGGGCAAAATACGTTGGCATGTTTGAAATCTATTGATGATATCAAAGGGGATGCCGCGATTTATCCTCTGCCTCATATGCCAGTGGTCAAAGATCTTGTGCCTGACCTCAGCCATGCTTATGCGCAATTGACATCGATTGAACCATGGCTGAAATCAGAAACACCAGCCCCAGAAGGTGGTGAGCGCAAACAATCTCCAGAAGAACGTGCGGAAATTGACGGTCTTTGGGAATGTGTATTGTGTTTCAGCTGTACAACATCATGCCCATCTTATTGGTGGAATGGTGACAGATATCTTGGTCCGGCTGTGTTGTTGCAAGCCTATCGTTGGATTGCCGATAGCCGTGATGATCATACAGGTGAAAGATTAGATGCCTTGGAAGATCCGTTCCGTCTTTATCGCTGTCATACCATTATGAATTGTGCGCAGACATGCCCGAAAGGTTTGAACCCTGGCAAAGCGATTGGCGAAATCAAGAAATTGATGGTTGAACGTCAAGGCTAGCTGTTTTGTCAGCCGGCCCGCTCCCGTCTTATCAAGATAAAATAGCATCAGGTGATTTGGCCTTTGATGCAGGTCAAGAGGCTGTGATATCAGCTCTTGATTCTCTTTATCATGAGCTGTGCCGTAATACGCTATCCCCGTCTTTGTGGCAGAGATTCCTGAAAAACCCACCTGCGATAAAAGGTCTTTATCTTTATGGCGGGGTGGGGCGTGGCAAATCCATGTTGATGGATTTGTTTTATGATGAGTTGCCAGCTGGTGTAGCGCGGCGTGTGCATTTTCACGATTTCATGGTCATGGCACATGATAAAATGAATGAAATGCGTCAAAAACAAGTCAAAGATCCAGTGGCAGAGACTGCCAAAGCGCTCGCGAATGGCATCCATGTGCTTTGTTTTGATGAGATGGAGGTGCGCGATATCGCGGATGCTATGATCGTCAAACGTCTTTTTGACGGCTTATTTGCAAATCATATGACCATTGTGGCGACATCCAATAGGCATCCTGATGAGTTATATAAGGGCGGTCTCCATCGTGATCGGTTCATGCCCTTCATCTCGCAAATCAAAGAACATTGTCACATTCAAGAGATTGCAGATGGACAAGATTGGCGAGAAAGATTGCTTGGCACCTCCCCTCGTTGGTACTGTCCTGCTGATAAGGCAAGCTTGGCACATATGGAGTCTCAATTCGCGCATGTGACAGGGCAGGATATGCCAGATGAATTAGTGGTGAAAGTGGCAGGTCGTGACCTTGTATTTGATAAAGTGGCACATAACATTGCCTTTGTAACTTTTGATGAGCTATGCGCTGTGCCTCTTGGTGCACGTGATTATGTGGCACTTGCTGATAGGCTGACAGGCTTATTTATCACGCATATCCCGCAAATGGACGATGCGCTGCAAAATGAAGCACGACGTTTCATGTGGTTGATTGATGCGCTCTATGATAGGCGTCGCTTTATAGTTGCCAGTGCTGAAACTGAAATGGATAAGATTTATCAAGGCCGCCAATGGGCTTTCGAATTTGAGCGCACTACATCACGCCTTTCTGAGATGAGCCGCCTATCTTCTGACACAAAATAGAATGGTGAAACAAGTGGAATGACCTTGTTTTTATCTAGAATATTCGCTATAAATCGCGACAAATATTGTCGGTTTAAGGCGATGATAGATAGTTCTAAAAAAAGTAGGTGAATCATGGCACGTCAAAAAATTGCACTTATCGGTTCTGGTAATATCGGCGGCACTTTGGCTCTGTTGGCTGGTCTGAAAGAAATGGGCGATGTGGTCTTGTTTGATATTGCAGAAGGCATTCCGCAAGGCAAAGCTCTAGATCTTGCGCAAGCAAGCCCAATTGAGGGTTTTAATGCCGTCATGGCAGGCGCCAATGATTATAGCGCTCTTGAAAATAGTGATGTTGTGATTGTTACAGCTGGTGTGGCACGTAAGCCTGGCATGAGCCGTGATGATCTGATTGGTATCAACACAAATGTGATGAAACAAGTGGGTGCAGG
>WTHW01000150.1 GCA_011526395.1 Alphaproteobacteria bacterium | reverse complement strand
CCGTTCCTAGTTGTTCTGGTCATTCCAGAGGGAGAGAGATAGAAAGCAGATTGACCGTTTTTGTGATGCGATGATTGCGATTGCTGGTGAGATTGCGAAGGTTCAAGATGGCACATGGCCAAAAGAGGATAACCCGTTGGTCAATGCCCCGCATGTGATGGAAGATATCATCGCGGACGTGTGGCACCATCCCTATTCCCGGCAAGAGGCTGTGGCGGCAACTGATTTGCGGCAAGCGAATAAATATTGGCCGCCTGTGGCGCGTGTTGATAATGCCTTTGGTGATAGGCATTTGATATGCTCTTGCCCGTCTTTGGAAGAGTGGCAGGAAGCGGCTGAATAAGACGTAGATTTTCACATTGCTTTCTGGGGCGCCCGGCGGCACTCTAGGGAGCATGTTTGAGTGGGATATCACAACGATCACAATTGTGATTGCGGCAACAGCGTTTTTAACCTCAATGCTGACAGCCTTTATTGGTGCAGGTGGCGGGACAGCTTTATTGCTGGTGATGCTATTTTGCCTGCCAGCGGGGCAAGTTATCCCTATCCATGGCTGTATCCAGCTAGCTTCAAACACCAGCCGGATAGCGCTGTTCTGGCACTATATGCAATGGCAGATAATCTTACGGTTCATCGCGCTGATGCCTGTTGGGGTGTATATTGGCCTGCAGCTTTATGGAATGTTGTCACCCTCTGGGATACAAATCACAATCGCGATGGGCATTCTGCCAACCTTGTTTATCAAAGCGCCAAAACGTTCGAGTGAGACAAGACTGCCAAAATCGCTTTATTTTATCATTGGGTTATTTATCGGGGCGGGGAATGTGCTGGTTGGCACGCTTGCACCTTTGCTGGGGGCGATTTTACGTCTTGAGCCGATTAGCAAAGAAGAGCGTGTGGCAAGTTTGGGGTTCTTTGGCTTTGCTGGCAATGTGTTCAAGATTGCTGGTTTCACATTTGTGGGCGCGCCTTTTTTAGACTATTGGCCGCTTATCCTTGCGGCATCTGTTGCGACGATTTTTGGGAATATGGCAGGCAAGAGATTGCTAGGTAAAATTACGCAAGTGACGTTCGACAAAGCCTTTAAGATCATGCTGGCTGTGATGGCCTTGATGCTGATTTATGAGGGGCTTGGCGGTCACTAAATCAGCGTGTCTTTATGCCTTATGCGCTGCCAAGATTTGGGGTGAGGCGATGGCATCTGAGATATGTATGTCCCACATCTGGGGCCCCTGCCCGTTACAGAAATCAGCAAAGGCCTGTGGCAGATTATCGAGGGTGGTGAGCGTTTTGCCAGCCATGCCGAAGCCGCGCGCGATACCAGCAAAATCTGGACGACCAAAAACAGAGCCGTCAAGCGTGATGCCATCAGCGCGCAATTTATGCACCTCTGAGCCATAGGCGCCATCATTCATCACAATGGTAAGTATCTTTAAATTATGACGGTGGAATGTCTCTAGCTCTTGGATATGCATCAAAGCTGAGCCATCGCCATCTATCAGGATGACAGGCCTGTCTGGATGAGCGGCGGCAACCCCCATCGCAAAAGAGGTCCCATTCCCAATCGCGCCAAAATCACGAATGACCGTGAAATGTGACTGCGGGTGCTGGTTGATATGGGCGGCATAATAGGCGCTGTGGCCAGAGGTATTGATGATATGACAGCTGGCAGGGATGATATCTGATAGCGCCTTGATAACAGCCATCGGGTGCAAGAGGCCATCAGGTGTTTTGCTCTCATCTGGGGCGATAAGCGCCTCTTTGGTTTGTTGTTTGACGTCATCTGTACGCCATGCTGTTTTTTGCATAATGGCATCGTTAAGTGCCTGTGCACCAAGCTTGGCATCGCTAGGCACCAGCAAATCAGAGGCTTTGCGCCCCTGCACATATGTTTGCGGGTCTATATCAATATGGATAACACGCGCATCTGGTGTCAGCTTGCCCCCATCAAAGGCGTGATGGGCAAGGCGCGCGCCGACGGCAATGACAAGGTCAGCCTGTTTGAAAATCTGTTTGGCCTTTTCAGTGGCAAATCCGCCAGCCATGCCAAGCGAGAAATCACAATGATGAAAATAGCCTTTGGCAGGCAATGTGGTCGCCAATAAGGCTCCTGATTTTTCCGCAAGGGCAAGGCAGGCATCATAGGCATTAGCAGACACAGCACCAAGACCAGCAAGGATGATAGGACGGTTTGCGGTATTGAGCCAATCGGCGGCCATAGCGATATCATCTGCGCGTGGTGATAATGGCTGGGGCGCGTCATATAAGGCATCTGATAAAGGCAAATCAAGCGCGCCATTATAATCTTGTTTTTGTAAATCAAAAGGGATGCCGACAACCACAGCTGTCTTGTCACGCTTGGCCGTTGCGATAGCCTCGTGAAGCTGTGCCAGCATGGTATCAGGCTGATGAAGGGCAATGTAGGTGGCACCACATGCTTCGACAATTGGGGCTTGGTCAATTTTTTGATTATACCAGTCTTTCAGAATGGGTGCCTCGCCCGCAAGGATCACGAGGGGCAATTTGGCGCGCACTGCAATCGGCAAGATGGTGGCAAGCTGTGTGACGCCGGGACCGCAGGTGACTGTGGCAAATCCAACTGTGCCAGTGGTGCGTGCATAAGAGGTGGCGGCGGCAACAGCACCATGTTCATGACGTGCATAGATGAAAGGCTGTCCCAAATCAGATAAGGCGCCGGCAAGATGCATATTCGCATCACCCAAAAGCGCAAAACAGGTGCCTAACTCTTCGCGTCTTAGCGCATGTGCCAATGCCTGATATAGTTTCATTGCTGCTTTTGCCTTTTCCTAATTACCCTTTGTCATATCACTGAAAAATCATATGTCCGGCGGCTGGGGAAAGGCAAGGTTCATGAAGCATCAGTTTTCACATTTTAAAAAAGACAAACCCCACCTTGTTACCAAGGTGGGGGCTGACATTACCTGAGAGTATGTCAGGCTGGGTTTCAGCCTAACGCTGGAATTCTGGGTAAGATTCCATACCAAGCTCTGAATTATCCAGACCGAGTATTTCATCTTCTTCGCTGACACGGATGCCAATCGTTTTTGCCAGAATATACCATATTATGGATGATGCGATGAAGGTGAAGATACCAATGACCGCAATGCCATAAATCTGAGTTGAGAAGCTGGCATCATCATTTGTCAGGCAGACAGCCAATGTACCCCAAATGCCAGCGATAAGGTGAACAGGGATAGCGCCCACAACATCATCAATCTTGAACTTATCAAGAAGTGGCACTGCGAAGACAACGATGAGACCGCCAACGCCGCCAATCAATGTGGCCATACCAAGAGAGGGTGTTAGTGGCTCAGCTGTGATGGAGACAAGGCCAGCCAATGCGCCGTTTAGGACCATTGTCAAATCAACCTTGCCATAAACAAGCTGTGTTAGGATAAGCGCTGAGATAGCACCACCAGCGGCGGCGGCATTTGTGTTGGCAAAAATGCGAGAGACATCAGCCACATCCCCAATGGTACCCATTGCAAGCTGTGATCCCCCATTAAAGCCGAACCAGCCAAGCCATAGGATAAAGGTACCCAAAGTCGCTAGCGGCAAGTTTGCGCCCGGCATTGGGACTGTCCGGCCATCTTTGTATTTGCCAAGACGTGGACCCAAAATCAAGACACCTGCAAGAGCTGCCCAGCCACCAACAGAGTGGACAACTGATGAGCCAGCAAAATCAAGGAAGCCTGCGGCATCCAAGAAACCGCCACCCCATTTCCAGCTTGCCTGAAGCGGGTAAATAAAGGCTGTTAGAACGAGCGTGAAAATAAGGAACGGCCATAATTTAATACGCTCTGCCACAGCACCTGAGACAATAGAAGCTGTTGCGGCGCAGAACATTAATTGGAAGAAATAATCAGATGCTGTTGACGCATAGGATAAGTCATCCACCCCATCTGCGCCAACACCAACTGGTTCCAGCACAGCGATTGCTGGGAACAAGGATGAGAAGAGTCCATCCACTGCCCAAGAGCCAAGTGGATACATTAAATTATAGCCGATAAGGTAATAGCCCACAGCCGCAAGTGAGAAGAGCGCAATATTTTTTGTTAATTGTGTGGTTGTGTTTTTGGCGCGCACCAGACCAGCTTCGAGCATACAAAAGCCAGCGGCCATAAACATGACAAGAAATCCGCCAATTAAAAATAACAGGGAATTCAAAATATAAATGCCATGCACGCCAACAGCATCAGAGGCGAGCGCAGGCGATGTGATGCCCATTATTGGCAGGGCCAGTAGCGGTGATAATTTTCTGAAAAGTCGCATTGTGTTAACTCCTGAATTGTCAGTTGGTTTAAATGGCATCTTTGCCTGTCTCGCCTGTGCGAATGCGCACGGCATCAGACATATCAAGGACAAAAATCTTGCCATCACCAATTTTGTCGCTGTGCGCTGCTGATTTGATCGCATCCACAATTTTGGAGGCTTGTTTGCTATCAACAGCGATTTCGATTTTTACCTTTGGCAGAAAATGGATTTCATATTCTGCGCCGCGATAAATCTCTGTTTTGCCAAGCTGGCGACCATAGCCCTGCACTTCGCTGACCGTCATGCCTGACAGACCTAAATCAGCGAGCGCCAATCTGACCTGTTCTAATTTTCCGGGCTGGATGATCGAAATAATATATTTCATGAGTGTACCCTTTCTTATCATTCAAATTCGTGCAGTCTTTTTGATCGTCGTCACAGGCGCTGCGTTCCTGTTGCCAATCTGTTTGGGGGGATTGGTGTGATGATAAGCTACATCTTGAGAGGCGGTGCGTATTGTGCTAAAATATGCTTGTTGTGGTGCATTTTTTGCATCGCTATAGGAAAAAGCGTATAAAATGAAACACTTAACACATCTGAATTATATAAATGTGGTGGCGAAAATAGGCTCCATTCGCCAAGCAGCCGAGCAATTAAACATTACATCCACAGCCCTAAATCGCCGTATTTTGGCCTTAGAGGATGAGTTAGGTCACCCGATTTTTGAGCGTCTTCCGCAAGGGGTGCGGTTAAATGTGGCAGGTGAATTACTGATACAACATATTCGTGCCTCGATGGCTGATCTGTCGAAAGTGACATCGCAAATCGCTGATTTATCAGGGGTGAGGCGCGGCCATGTGACCATCGCTGGCGGGGGTGAGATTATTGGCACATTCCTGCCCTCTCTAATTGCCTCTTACCGCCGATCACATGATGGGGTGAGTTTTGAGATATTGCGGCGCGCGGCAGATGAATGCCTGTCAGCTTTGCAGGATTTTACCTGTGATATTGGGATTGTCTTTGGCCCTGTTGCGCCAAGTGATTATCAGATTTTGGCGACTATAGAGCTAGACGTGCAAGCGATGTTTCATCACTCTCACCCGCTGGCGTCAAAGGCTGAGATAAGGTTGGCTGATTGTCTTGATTATCCTGTGACATTGCCGACTGATAATTCAGGATTGCGTGATATCTTGCATCACGCACAAGCAAAGCGCGGTTTGAAATTACCGCATATTATTTCATCTGATTCTTATGAGTTTATGTCTCATTATTGTTTGCATGAAAATGCGATTACCTTTTGCCTTCCCCTACAAGAAGGTGGTGCAAGACCCCTTGATAGAGAGCTAGCAACACGTCCGTTTGTGAAGCGCGATAGGATGACGGGGCTGCTTCATATTGTGCAAGCAAAAGGGCGCGTTTTGCCAGTGGCGGCGGCGAAATTTGCAGAAGAGATTGTGCAATATCTAAGCCATTCTTTCCCTGATGATATTACTTAAAATAGGGAATATTGATCTGTCTGTGGCTTTTGTGGTTTTTGTTTTTTGCGCCTGTCTGGGCTGTTGCGGCTTCCCATTTTTTGATAGACGCGCGCGGCGAGCCTTGCAAAGCCATCTTGTTTTCGTATCGCAAAGATTTTATCGCGCGCTTGGCGCATAGCCTGTTCATTTTCGACGATTGGCATAGGATAATCACGCCCAATCTGGAAGCCGATTGATAAAGCCTCAAAAGGCGGGATTTTATGAGGCTCTGATAGATAAGGGGCTGGCAGATTGGCAAGCTCTGGGCACCATTTGCGGATGAAGGTGCCTTGCTTGTCATGATCATCTGTTTGTTTGATGGGGTTGTATATGCGGATGGTGTTAATGCCTGTAATGCCTGATTGCATTTGAAATTGGCTGTAGTGGATGCCTGGCTCGTAATCTGTGAATAAGCGCGCAAGATGGGGGGCTGTGATGCGCCAATCAAGCCATAGATGATAGCTGGCAAAGCTGACAAGCATGGCGCGCATACGGAAAGGAAGCCAGCCTGTTTTTTGTAAGCACCGCATACACGCATCAATCAGAGGATAGCCTGTCTTGCCATCCTGCCATGCCTGAAGATAGGCCTCATTATGGCTGTCTTGTCTGATATCCTCATAAAGAGGATGCATGGCGCTTTTCTCTATCTCAGGCGCATCTTCCAGCTTTTGCATGAAATGACACCGCCATGCGAGGCGAGAGAGAACAGCGCGGCATGACCGTTTTTGGACAGCTGTGATGTGGTTATCTGGATTGGTTAGATAATTTTGGATGGTTTGCGTGACCTCGCGCGAGGAGATGGTGCCATAAGCAAGATGAGGAGAGAGACGAAGACAGCTAAACTCAGCTTTGCTTGGCGAGGCGAGATGGCGCACATAATTATCAGAGCGATGTTCTAAAAATGAGGTAAGGAGCGAGATAGCTTTTGTGCGCCCCCCTGCTTGTGTCATATCATCGGTGGTGATAGGCGGCCCGAATAGCGGGTCATCTTTGGCAGGCAAGGTGCCAGCTGGCAGGGTCATCTCTGGCAGAGGTGATGGCAGAGATTGCGGGGGCGTTAAGCGCGGGGATGATATCCGCTGGTTACGCATCGCCGCCCATTTGTCACGGTTGAAAAAACGGCGCGCGACGCCAGCTGATGGTAGCTCATGAAGGGGGATGTTGTGCGCGTAGAGATAATCACGTACCTGTTCGTCTCTGTTATAAGTCCATAGATTGCCAGTCTCTTCATGTGTGTAGATGGCATCAATTTGCACCCTCTGGCGCAAATCTGTCAGGATGTCTGTGACGGCGCCTGTGCGGATGTAAAAGGGCTGGCCAAGCTGGTGAAAGCGCGCTTGTAATTCACAGAGGCTGTCATGGATGAAATGCCAATGGCGGCGTGATGAGGTGGCAAGGCGCCAATAATCAGGCTCAATCACATAAAGAGGTATCAAAGGCAAGCCGCGTTTCATCGCTTCTTGCAAAGGGGCATGATCAGATAGGCGTAAATCACGCTTGAACCAGATAATGCTCGCCTTTGGTCTCATGGCTTGCCCTGATAGAAATGGTCTTAGGCCGCGGCGGCGAAATGCGCCTCGCACTGTGCATAAGAGAGCTGATGTGAGGACGCACTCATAGATGAGACAAGCGCATATTCGCCCGGCGTGAAGAGAGTTTTGATGCCAGCATTCTGCGCTGATTTCACATTCGCCTCTGTATCCTCAATCGCAAGCATCTCAGCTGGTATGCATCCAAGTGTTTCAAGGGCGAAATGATAAATATCAGAATAAGGCTTTGGGCGCGCGGCATGTTCTGCATGGGTGATAAGCTTGAATTGATCAAAATCAATCTGGTCGCCAAGCGCCTCTATCACAGCATCAAGGGTCTGTTTGGTGGTGGTGGTCACAAACGCCATCGTGATATTTTGCGCGGCACATTCGCTCATCAAATCAAGGATGCCTGTGCGCGGGGTGATGACGCCTTTGATAGCATCAGCGAACAGCTCTTGCTTGCGGTGATGGATGGCGCGGGCTGTCTCATCGCTAAGGCCAAGCGCGGCAAGGCGTGCAAAACCGCCCGGCTTTTGTATCGCATCACAATAGGTCGCGATATTCCAATGCAGGCCTGTCTTATGTTCTGCCAATGCCTGATTAAAACAGGCACGCTGTATTTCAGATGTTTCAGCTAATGCCCCGATAGAGCCAATCCCAATTGCTTTCATGACAAACACACTCCTTTATCGTCATAAGTGACACTTATACGAGCGTGGCAAATGGATTAGTTCAGTGAGGCGCGTGAAATTGTTAGGGCTTATTTTTGATCAAGCTTTTTAGTGATCTCATCAAGCTGGGCGCGAAGGGCGCGATAATCTTGCTTCGTCATCGGCATATCATCATCTTCTCCGCTTTCTATTGCTTCTAGCTTTTGTGCCATCTGCATTGAATCAACAATGATACCGATAAAGAAGTTCAGGACGGCAAAGCTGGTGATGATGATGAATGGCAAGAAGAACATCCACGCCCATGGGAATAGAACCATCGTCGGGCGCACCACACCCATTGACCAGCTTTCAAGGGTCATGATTTGGAATAAGGTATAGGCAGAGGCGCTGATGGAGCCGAACCATTCTTGCATCTCTGGTGCGGGGTGGGTGCCAAATAGCTTGGTCGCCAGCACAGCAGAGACGTAGAAGATAAGCCCCAATACGCCCACAACTGAGACCATACCCGGAATAGAATGACCAATGGCCGCCACCACGCGGCGCATTTGTGGCACCACTGATATCAAGCGCAGAACACGCAAGATGCGAAGCGCACGAAGAACGGTCAGCGCGCCACTGGTTGGCAACCATGCGATTGTCACAATCGCCAAATCAAACCAATTCCAGCCCGAACGGAAGAAAGAGACGCGGTAGGCATAGAATTTCAAAGCAAGCTCAATCGTGAAGATGGCCAAAATCACCCTGTCAGCGAGATGCAAAAGGCCGCCGTAAGAGGCAACTAGCTCCTCATCAGTCTCCATCCCCAATGTCACAGCATTGATAAGGATAAGGGTGGTGATGAATATCGTGAACCAGCGCCCTTCGACCAATGAGGCGATGGTTTTGCGGGAAGCGTTTTGGGATGGCGCGCTCATATCTGTAACCTGTCATGCGGGTGGGTGTTTTTTTCAAAGCAGTGCCCCTAAAGGCGGCACCATTATAAAGCCAGAGATGATGACAAACAAGGGGGGATCAGATGTGGTGCAAAGCCCCCATATCCCACCATGTGGAAAGGGTTAAAAAAGGTGGAAAAAAGGTGATCGGAAGAAAACCACTTTATGATGAGCGGCGTATATGGTGATGTCCCTTAGTTGAGTATCCTAGCCGGTCCCAACTCGCTGAGGGACACCCCTTACCTTCATCGCTTGATACTTCCCCCGATCTTTTTGGATTATATCATAGATTTCTAATTTTCCATAATGGCTTAGATTTATAGCGCTTTTGGGGTGTCTTTTGGGGCGTCTAGGGCGTATGATGTAAGCACGTCTAGGGGGATGAGGGCAAGGGTGATGCGGTTGGTTGCGGCAAGTCTGATTTTGGGGGCAAAGCCTGCTTGTCTTGCCTCGTCCCATCTTGCGGCGCATAAGCACCATTGGTCGCCTGCTTTTAAGCCTTGAAAGCCAAATTCAGGGCGCGGGGTGATAAGGTCATTGCCTGCCTGTTTGGAAAAGGCAAGGAAGGCGTCATCCATAATCGCGCAGACTGTGTGAACGCCTCTATCCTCTGGCCCTGTGGCGCAACAACCATCACGGAAGAAACCTGTCATCGGGTCTGTGGAACAGGTGATAAGAGGTGTGCCAAGCACATTATATTGCTGGCTGTGATAAAAGCTTTCGCCATCCATTGTCATGCTCCTATATGTGCGGGTTTGACTTGTTTTTTTGTCTTATTTTTGGCTGACAGGCGGCAAGTTCGCCATCTCTGTTTCAATATCATGTTCAAGGCGTGCCATGAATGCCTTACGAGATAGGCCTGGCTCAATCGGTGGCAAGAATGAGATTGTGATTTTACCCGGTTTTTTGGCAAAGGCACGTGGCCCCCAACATTCCCCTGAATTCAAAGCCACTGGGATGACAGGAAGGCCTGTTGCCTGATAAATCGCATAGACGCCAATTTGGTAATCTGCTTGCTCGCCGGGGGCGACTCTGGTGCCTTGCGGATAGATTTGAATTGAGCGCCCTGTCTTTTTGGCGGCGATGGCATCAATGCGCATTTTTTTCAATGCTTTCATGCCAGCTGACCTGTCGACAGCGATAGCACCTGAATGAGACATAAGCCATCCCACAACAGGGATTTTGGTTAGCTCTTTTTTCAGGACAATCACAGGACCATCAAGACGCCAGCATAGGGTCATCGTCTCCCATGCTGATTGGTGTTTGGCAGCATAAATGACTTGCGTGCCAGCATACATATCACCTTTCATTTGGTGAGTGATGCCAACTGTGAGGCGAAGGAATAAATTTGTCAGCCAGCCCCAAAATATCCCAACAAGCGCCGCGGCGCGTGGCGGCAATAATAAAGCAGGCAGTAAAATTAAAGACAATAAAGCTGTGCCAACATAAAATAGGATATTAAAGAGCAAAGAGCGTAGTATCATCATTTATATAATAGCCATTTGTTTTGATATTATGGCATGTGATATGCCACATATATATCCTTCAGAATTAATG
>WTHW01000224.1 GCA_011526395.1 Alphaproteobacteria bacterium | reverse complement strand
CACCAACACCACGAGCAGGCTGGCGCCAAGAATCATCACCAAAACCAGCCACATTATCAGGCGCGCATAAGATGGCACCTGCGCTAAATGTTTCTGATGGGTTTACTGGCATGATACCAACTAGCTTTTGACGCTCTTCATTATCAGCAAGGTAGGGACGTTTGCGAAGCACATTGCCAATGTAGTCTTTCTTAGAAGATGCCATTTTGGCAAAGCCGGCATCTTCGAGAGTCACTCTGCCATCAAGCTCAGCGCCTGTGACATGGCCTTTTTCGATACGCAAAGCGCCCAAAGCTTCTAGCCCATAACAAACACCGTCAAAGTCTGGCAATAGGCCTTCTAGCTTTTGCCATAGGGTATCTGCATAGCTTGCCTCGATATAAACCTCAAAGGCGCGCTCGCCAGAAAATGAGATTCGTGCGGCACGCATTTTCACCTGACGGCCATCAACAGATAGCGCGGCTTCTTTGACGTCCATGAAGCCGAATGCTTCGTCAGAGAAATCAAATTCTGGTAATGCTTTTTGAAGTAGTTCACGCGCTTGTGGCCCTGCCACAGCAACAGCGCCCCATTGGTCAGTTACTGAAGTGATATGGACTTTGAGATCTGGCCATCTTGTTTGGCGCAATTCTTCCATAAAGCGCATAACCTCGCCAGCTTGGGCAGTGGTTGTGGTCATGAAGAAGTCATCTTCAGCCATACGCCATGTCGTGCCATCATCAAGGACAGCCCCATCATCACGCAACATGATGCCATAACGCGCTCTGCCAACAGGCAATTTGGCAAATCCGTTGATATAGAGGCGGTTTAAGTATGTGGCGGCATCTGGCCCTTGCACAGCGATTTTACCCAATGTGGATACATCGACAATGCCAACCGTCTGGCGCACACGTGCGGCCTCTCTGATATAGGCATCATTGATGGTCTCGCCAGCTTGTGGGTAATACCATGCTCGCTTCCACAGGCCAGCATCTGTCATCGGTGCGCCTTGTGCGATATGTGTATCATGCATTGGTGTGCGTCTGATTGGCTGCCAATGATGACCAACAGAACGACCAGCCAGCACACCAATTGATATAGGCGTAAATGGCGGGCGGAAGGTTGTGATGCCAACTTCTGGGATGGAAATGCCTCTGGCTTCGGCCATAGCGGCAATACCAAGCACATTGCCGTTACGCCCTTGATCTGTTGCCATGCCAAGTGTTGTGTAACGCTTCATATGCTCAACAGAAATAAAGCCTTCTTGTTTGGCCTGTCTTATGTCAGCTGTTGTGACGTCATGTTGTGGGTCAATAAAGCTTTTGAGCTTTTGGCCTTTTGGGCGCACCTCAAAGATAGTATCGGCATGATTATGCCAGCCTGTTGCAGGCGGTGTCTTTGCTTTCGCCCTTTTGGAAAATAGAGGCTTCCATGCACCGCTTGCTGAGGAGATGGCATCTGATAATTCAAAATAGCCACTAGCACCGCCGCAAATACCAATCGGCTCTGATGTCTCGCCAGATAGGAAACAGCAAGCCGCATCATCCCAATAAGGGCGCACACCGCGATGAGAGATGAGCTGAATATTTGGTGTATAACCACCTGAAACAGCGATGATATCACATGCAATCACCTTGCCTGTATCAATAATCTCATCACCTGATTTTGTGGCATATTGCAAGCCGACAACACCAGTGCGTCCAATCGCCTTTACCGGCAAATGAGCTGGCATAAGAGCGATGGCATGTTCAGCGCATAAATCTTGGAGATGGGCTGGTATGTCATCACGTGAATCAAGCAATGTGACATGTAAGCCAGCTTTAGCGGCGGCTAGAGCATTTTCATAAATGCCATCATGTGTGCCTGTAAAGACAATGCGCTTGCCCGGCGCGACAGCAAAGCGGTTAATATAGCTTTGCACAGATGAGGCGTTCATCACACCCGGCCTGTCATTATCACCGAACGCAATCACTCTTTCAGTGGTGCCTGTTGCCAGCAAAATCGCCTCTGCGCGCACGATGTGAAAGACTTCGCGTGGTGTATGGTCTGGTTTTTGGTCAAGATGGTCAGTGCAACGCTCAACAAGACCTGCGACTGTGCCATCATAGAGGCCAAAGGCAGTGGTGCGTAATTTTAACAGGCCGCCAGCTGCCAAAAAGCGATTGACCATCTCTTGTACCCAAGTAAGGTCAGATGCTTCATTTGAGGATAAATGCCAGCCGCCAGCTTGAAAATCTTGTTCCACAAGCCAAACGCGCTTGCCAGCTTCAGCCGCTTCAACAGCCGCCGTGAGGCCAGCAGGACCTGCGCCAATGACAAGAAGATCGCAAAAGCCATTAGCGATATCATAATTATCTGGGTCAGCGTCTCTCGTCGCGGCGCCCATGCCAGCTGCCTTTCTGATAAAGCGCTCGCATAGCATCCAGAATTTTGTGTTTGAAAACGGACCCATAAAGGTTTTGTAGTAAAAACCAGCTGTCAGGAATGATTTGAACAGGCCGTTAATGGCCATCACATCAAACCGCACAGATGGCAGGCCATTTTGTCCTGATAGTGCTAGCTGGTTATGGATTTCAATCAAAGGGCCTTTGACATTAGCGATACGCGCACTGCCATCATACATCTGAAACAGAGCGCAACCTTCTTCTGCGCCAGCAGACATAACGCCGCGCGGCCTGTGATATTTAAAGCCGCGTCCAAAAATACGATCGCCAGATGCCAGTAACGCAGAGGTTGCCACATCACCTTCAAAGCCTGAGATAGCTTTACCATCAAATGTGAATGATATCGGCTTGTCGCGGTTAATATGACCGCCTGTTTTTAATCGAAAGCCAGTCATTTTGCGCTCGCTTTTTTAGTCATACTCTTGGCATAGCCCTTGTGAGCTGCTCTGACAGAAGATATCACATGTGTAAGCGTATCACGCTCAACCTCAAGCCACATGCGGCATCCCATAGAATGATACCAATATTCTTTATGAGGACCTCTGGGGTTTTTGCGCAAAAATACCGCGCGATACCATGCCTCTTGATCTGTATTATCAATCGCTGGATATGTAACTGACGCATCACCTTCGTAGGTAAACTCGTCATAATCTCGCTTGCCACAAAACGGGCAATCAATACGTAACATGTGCTAGCTCCGTTCTAGTGTCTGTTCGGTGTTGGACCATTGCCAGATTCATCAATATGACGTCCAAAGCGGAAACGATCTGTTGTTAGCAGACGATTAATCTCGTGTGGCTCGTCATGTGCGATGGTATGGGCAAAACACCATCCTGAGGCTGGTGTTGCCTTAAACCCGCCATAGCACCAGCCAGCGTTCAGATAAAGCCCGGGCAGCTCTGTTTTACAGATGAAAGGTGAGCCATCCATCGACATATCCATAATGCCAGCCCATTGGCGCAATAATTTAATGCGTCCCAATGATGGCATCACATTCATGGCGCATGAGGCTACATCTGTGTAAATTGGCAAATTGCCCTTTTGAGCATAGGAATTATAGGCATCAATATTGCCGCCAAATACCATGCCGCCTTTATCAGACTGGCTGATATAGAAATGGCCATGCCCTGCCCCGTAAACAACAACGGTATCAAGGAATGGTTTTAAAGGCTCAGAGACAAAGGCTTGGAGTTTATGGCTTTCAATCGGCAAATCGCCCAAACCCGCTTTTTCAGCAATGACTGAGGTATTGCCAGCGACTGCCATGCCGATTTTATCAGCCTTTATCTCGCCCATTGTTGTCTCAACACCGCAGATACGACCTGCTTGTTTGATAAAGCCTGTTACCTCGCAATTTTGGATGATATCAACACCCAGCTTTGAGGCCGCTCTGGCATAGCCCCAATTCACAGCATCATGACGGGCTGTGCCAGCACGTTTTTGCAAATAGCCGCCCAAAATTTCAAGGCGTGCATCATCGCTGTAATTGAGGTGCGGTACAAATTTTCTGACCTGATCGCGGTTAAGATATTCACCATCAATACCATTAAGGCGCATGGTGTTATAACGGCGCGCCATCGCGTCCTTTTGCCCTGGTGTGAAGACAAGGTTCAAATGCCCTCTTTGTGAGAACATGACGTTGTAATTTAACTCTTGTGAGAGGCCTTCCCAAAGTTGGAGGGATTTTTCGTAAAAGGCTGTATTGCCCTCAACAAAATAGTTAGAGCGCACGATTGTGGTATTGCGCCCGGCATTACCACCACCTAGCCAGCCTTTTTCCAAGACAGCAACATTTGTGATGCCATGAATTTTGGCCAGATAATACGCTGTCGCAAGCCCGTGACCACCACCGCCAATGATGATGACATCATAATGCTTTTTCGGCTTTGGCGTACCCCATGCTTCATCCCAGCCCTGATTGCCGCGAAGACCATTTTTTAAAATAGAAAAGACTGAATAGCGAGACATAAAATTACAACAATACCATATCAATATTTGTTACAAAGTATAACTCGAAGACCTTGTCGAAAAGACGTGCTAACTGCAACCGTTTTTTTGCGGTTTTAGAAGTTTTTTACAAGGTGCAAAATCACTCTGATTCATGGCGTGCAAGCCAGTCGATTATTTTGACTGATAACGGTATCCAAGCAAGACCTGCTATGAGGTAGAAGAATAGGTCAATCACCCAATGAATCTCCGTTACGTAATCTGTGAGTATCAGCACGATGCCAATATAAAGCGCAAAGGCTGGCACGGTGCCAATCGCAACTACGAGATGTCGCCAACGTTTCATGCTGTTGTCTCTCCTATAAAAAACCGCACTAGGAGTTGAAGGCCTAGTCCTAGTAACAAGAAATGGACCAAAATGTAAAATAGTCTATCGGTAAGATTTTTATTCATCCATCGCCCCAATATGATCCCGATGGGAATGAATGGTAAAAAGAAAGCTGATAGGGTGAAAGTGGCTGCTGACATAATCTGAAGATCTGCAAAAAAAGGTATCTTTGCAAGGTTAATGAATAGGAAAAACCATGCCATCGTTGCCACGAATAGCTGGCGTGGTAATGCCAATGGCAGAAGGTAGATTTGCGCAGGAATGCCGCCTGTAAGAGACACAAAACTGGTAAAACCTGACAGGCCACACCATAAAAAGGCGCGGCTGGCTATCTTCCTGCGAAAGGCGCGCGCACGCACCCTGATAGTCTGCACCTTTTTGCTGGCGCCAAATTGCGTCATGAAATAGCGCAAAGCGGTGAGGATTGCCATCAGCCCTATGAAAAGGCGCAGCATGCTGTCATCAAGCGCACCGAAATGAAGCATAGCCCAGCCTATAAGCTGGCCTAGCAGGCCGGCGATTGTCATGAACATAATGATGCGGCGCACGCCCAAATGACGCCAAAACCATACAACCCACACATCTGTGATGAGGAATAAGGGAAGCAATATGCCAAGCGCTTGGGTAGGCGTAAAGGCAATCAGCATGATAGGCGCTGAAAGAGAGGCAAGCGCGCCGCCAAAGCCAGCTTTTGAGACGGCAACAGCAATGACGGATAAGATGCCTATGAAAAAGCCAAAATAGGAGGCTTCACTAACAAGTGAGAAATCAATCATCTGAAGGCACTCTTACACCGCCTAGATTGAAATCACGTGATAAAAAGCTGTCTTTGCCCTCTTTTTGCCATGCTGATAGTGACCATGACCCGTCCGTGATAAGGGTTTCTTTTGGTTTGTAATATTGAGTCTCAATAGCCTTGCCATCAATTAGCACCTGACAGGCTGTGCGCTGATAATTCACGCCTTCGAAGAGATCGAGACGCTGTAAATCTGCTTCTGTTAGGCCTGATAATAGCGCGCCTTCTGCCATCGCATCTTTTACTGGTAGCAAGCAGGGATAGCTGACTTTGGCAACTTTGAATATCGCAAAATCAGGCGCCATAGCAGGCTGGAGCGCACTTGCGTCAACAGGGCGGCCTAGCACCTTTTCACACACATCACGGTCACGCAAAGTGCCGTAGATAAATAAATCAGCCATAATGACATCCGGAGTTTTTTTTGCATCAGATGCACTATGACGAGATATGACTGATTTCGCTAGTCTTTAAATGGTGCCTATTTGTTGTGATTGTGAATTGGCAAGCGATGTCGTAAAGACCACAATAAAAGCAATGAAGGTATAACCATAAGCGCTGTAATGATGAAAAATAACCCCCAATCACCATCAAGACCATCAACTAATGCGCCTGAAGAAGAGGCAAAGAGCGTACGCCCCAAAGTACCAATAGATGCCAATAGCGCGTATTGTGTCGCGGTATAATTCCGGTCTACCAATAAGGAGATGAAGGCAACAAAAATGACCGTTGAAATAGCGGCCGCCAAATCATCAAGCACCACGGACATTGCAAATAGCCAGTCAACATTGCCAACCCATGCCAGCACAGAAAACAACAAATTGGTAGATGCCATGAATAGGCCAGCTAGGATGAGTGACTTTACAAGGCCAATGCGGATAGCAAAATAACCGCCTGCAAGTGATGATAAAACAGTCACAAGCCAGCCCAACCCTTTAGAATAAATGGCGATATCTGATTTTGAAAAACCAACCTCTTTATAGAAAACAATCGACATTCTGCCGACAAAGGCTTCGCCAATTTTAAACAAGAAGATAAAGCTTAAAAGGCCTATTCCTATCTTCAGGCCGTTATTCCGAAAAAAGCTAGATAAAGGAATGATAATGGTCGCGACTAAATAGCTGAGAATATTATTTATGACGCTGACCCCTCCCATTTTTTGTCGGATATCGTCTTGCGCATGTTTTTGAGCAGATAGCCGTTCATTGAAGCCTATTTCCGGGATGAAAATTAAGCCAATATTTGTAGCAATAATGAAGATAGAGATGATAACAAATGTAATTTGCCAATAGGCATCTATTCCAAGCATTTGCAACTTATCTGCTATAAGTAATGTTGCAAATCCGCCTAGTTTGAAGCCTGTCCACCAACCAATCACAGCAACAGACGCCCCTGCCGCCATAGCGCCGCTATCTTTTTGGTCAATTTGTTCAATACGCAAAGCATCGATTGTTATATCTTGCGTAGCAGAGCAAGTCGCAATCACAAGCGCAGCTGACATAACAAGGACAATATTGGCTTGGGGCGATGTTATCGACCAAATAAGAACACCCATTAGAATGATGAATTGCATGAGCAATATCCATGCTTTCCGATGTCCCAGCCGTGCTGTTAAAATTGGCACGCGCCATCTATCTATCAAAGGCGCCCATAAAAAATTGATGGAATAGACAAAGAAAACAAGC
The DNA here is from genome assembly GCA_011526395.1 of Alphaproteobacteria bacterium. GTDB lineage: Bacteria > Pseudomonadota > Alphaproteobacteria > Puniceispirillales > Puniceispirillaceae > UBA685. The sequence goes on along the minus strand of WTHW01000224.1, from coordinate 3,266 downwards.
CCCGCAAAACCAACTGCACTGCGCGATAAGCCATCCTCGCGCAACCATAGGCTAAGAGACGAGCCAATAAGCACCCATGGAAAACCACTTATGATGCCAAGTAAAAAAATACGACGCATTTTCGCATCTAAAAATAACAATAATGCTTGGGTACGTGTCATAATTTACCCCCTTTTATTCGCTATTCAATATCGTTGAGTCATATTCAATGAGCAGAATAAGGGCGTTAATATTTACGCAATAGGAATTTATAAATCACCTTATGATTATTTGAGTGGTTTTTTTAATTGTCTTCCTGAAAAAATGGTTTTGTCACCAAATTTGGCATAAACATCATCAAGCGCCTGTTCAAGCTTGTCTTTACGAAGCCCCTTATCATCCATTTGTTTCAGGAAATCATCCATTTGCGGGGCTGAGCCAAAGCCATCCACACCAACACCCAAAAGCCGCCATGATTTGGCAGGGTTCAGCTCTTTTAAGAGAAGATCACGAGCGATGGTAAAAATCTCATGCGCCTTGTCAGTTGGGTTCGCGATGGTCTTGCGCCGGGAGATGGTTTTAAATTGTGCATTTTTAAGCTTTAGATTTATCACATTGCCTTGCAAGGCTTGCGCTTTGAGGCGGCGTGAGACGCGCTGAGCTTGCCGCTCTAGGATAGGGATGAGGTCATCTTCATGGCTGTAATCTCTATCAAATGTTGTCTCTGATGAGACTGATTTGGTCTCGCGCTCTGTGGAGATTCGCCGATTATCAATGCCTTTTGCCAGATTTTGAATGAAGAGCGCTTGTTTGCCCAATAAGGGGGTGAGCTGTTTGACATCTGTGCGCACAATGTCATCACAACTATGATAGCCAGCATCTGTCAGGCGCTTTGCCGCTGATTTGCCGATACCATAGATGGTTGAGACAGGGCGCGGTGCGAGCCACCTCCTAGCATGTTTATCGCTGAGGACAAAAAACCCATCTGGCTTATCTTGATCAGAGGCAAGCTTTGCCAGTGATTTATTAGAGGCAAGACCAACTGAGACTGTGATGCCTATTTCTTGTTTTATGCGCTGTTGTAGGCGCATTAGCATTTCGGCTGGGCTGGCTTTATGTAATGTTTGTGTGCCTGATAAATCCAAAAAGGCCTCATCAATGGATAAGGGCTCTACCAAAGGGGTTAAATCATGCATCATCTGGCGGATTTGCCGGCTGACAGAGACATAGTGATCCATGCGTGGCTTGATGATGGTGATATGAGGGCATCTTTTTTTCGCCTGAAATGTAGGCATGGCAGAGCGCACACCATATTTTCGTGCCTCATAACAAGCAGCCGCCACAACGCCCCTTGTCTTGCCGCCAACCATCACAGGTTTATTTGCGAGTTCAGGGTTATCACGCTTTTCGATGGAGGCATAGAAGCTGTCACAATCAAGATGCGCAATACAAAGTGATAAGACATCATCATCCACCACAAGGCGCGTACCACCACAGCTAGGGCATGTGGTTGGCGGCTCTGCGGCACCAAGAAAGCCAGAGGCAAAACAGCTGCGACATAAAAAGGTGAATGAAAATCTTAATTCTGCCATGATTGTAATCTAGCATGAAAGGATAGCAGTAAGGAGTGATAATATGACCTCACGACGTGACTTTTTATCAAAGATAGCTGTGATAAGCGGCGTTATGGTTGCCTCACCTGTGGTAATGCGCCCTGCATTGGCAGCAAAAGACCCTGTCTATACAAGCTGGGGCGTGGCGATTAGAGGCACTGACCCTGTGGCCTATTTCACAGAAAATCGCCCGGTGAAGGGCAAAAAAGAATTCTCATTTGTCTATGATGGTGCTGAATTCCGCTTCTCATCAGCTGAGAATTTGGCGAAATTTCAAGCGAGCCCTGAAGCCTATGCCCCGCAATATGGCGGCTATTGTGCATGGGCAGTCTCTCTTGGCTATACAGCCTCGACAGTGCCAGAGGCCTTTAGCATTGTGGATGGCAAGCTGTATCTAAATTACTCTCTTGGTGTGCGCTCTCAATGGGAGGCTGATAGAGATAATCGGATTATCCTTGCTGACCGTAACTGGCCTGATGTGTTGCAATAGGGGCTAGATAAAGGTCACATCAATGGTATCGGCGCCTGTCACCTGACCGATAAGGCGGTCACCGCGCGCGATGGGGCCGACCCCTTCTGGGGTGCCTGTCATGATGATATCCCCTGCCCGCAATTCATAAAATCGTGAGAGATGCGCGATAAGCTCTGGCACCTTATGCACCATCAGATCAATCGTTGAATCCTGAACAATCTCATCATTTTTGGTCAGCCAAATGCGCTGTGCGGCAAGTGCGCCAAATGCATCCTTTGTGGTGATGGGTGAGAGTAGCGCGCTGTTTTCATAATCCTTGGCAATGCACCATGGGCGGCGTTTGTCCTTTGCGGCGGCTTGTAGGTCGCGGCGTGTCATATCTAGCCCCACCCCATAGCCATAAATATGGCCCATGGCGTCAGTTGCCGCGATATCCTTTCCGCCAGAGGCAAGCGCGACTGTCACCTCAACCTCAAAATGGCAATCATCTGTACCGCGCGGGAACGGGATATTACCGCCGAGGCTGGCATGAGAGGGGCTGATGGTGAAATAAAACGGGGCTTGGCGGTCAACCTCATTCCCCATTTCAGCGGCATGGGCAGCATAATTGCGCCCCACACAGAAAATACGTCCCACAGGAAAGCTGGCATCGTGATTGATAATTGGAAGCGATAGCGGCGGCGCCAAGTCAAATAACGGCTTTGTCATCTCTGTGTCTCCTGTGGTTTGAAGATAAGGGTCAGGCCATGCAAGGATATAGAGACACAAGGCCCAATGCCAAGCGCAAATAACACAGTGCCAACCCCAACAACGCCGCCCATGAAATAGCCGATGGTGACGACAATCACCTCTAGCGCGATGCGGATATTCATGAAGGGCTGGCTCGTGATTTTATTCAAGCCTGTCATCAGACCATCACGCGGCCCTGCGCCCAAATTCGCAATCAGATAGACAGCAGAGCCAAACCCCACCACAAACACACCACATGCCGCCATGATAACAGAGGTGATAAGGGACTGAGGCTGGGGCAGATAGGGCAAGGTTGTATCAATCACAAGCGCGATGATGATGGCATTTAAAATCGTGCCAAGCCCCGGCATCTGGCGCAATGGCACCCATAACAGCAACACAGCACATGATACCGCAAAGGTCGATGTGCCAAGCGTCCAGCCCATCAGCAAGGAGACCCCTTGCGCAAAGAC
>WTHW01000192.1 GCA_011526395.1 Alphaproteobacteria bacterium | reverse complement strand
CTGCTGGACTTGCCGCCTCACTTGGGCTGGCAAAGCCAATGACGCCTGAAGATGAAGCTGTGGTGATTGGCAAGACAGCCCATATGCTTCTTGATGAAATAGATACAGCCCTTGAGCCGCAAAAGATACAATTAGCAAAATTAGCAGAGATGATGGGGCGCGGTGGCTGGCCGTGGTCATCTATCATCTTAACGCGCCTTGGCCATGTGCCAGCCTTTGAGGCACCACCTGACCCGAGAGCGGCATCTATCTTTAAGAATTTGAGTGATGTGGATGATATGCCGCATCGAGGCACGCCTGGCATTCAGCCTGTTATGCCAGCCGCGGCACGTGAAAAATTACAAGATATCCTTGGGCATCATGCTGAGGCAAGAGACAGCCAATCAGATTATGCGGCTGCCTTATCACAAGTCTTCTCTAGCCCGAGTGAAGATGGCAACCCCACATTGGTGCTAGCAGAAGCTGGCACTGGAACTGGCAAAACATTGGGGTATTTGGCGCCTGCTAGCCTGTGGGCAGAGCAGAATAAAGGAGCTGTGTGGGTATCAACCTATACACGCTCATTGCAACAGCAAATCGCAGAAGAATTAACAAGAGTCTACCCGCGCGCCCATAGGGAAAAAGTGGTTATCAGAAAAGGGCGTGAGAATTATTTATGCCTGTTGAATTTTGAAGAGGCACTGTCAGCGATGGCAGGCCAGCCACAAATTGCACCAGCCCTTGGGCTGATGGCACGATGGATTAGCGCCAGCCAAGATGGCGATTTAACAGGCGCAAGCTTTCCGGCATGGCTTGTTGATTTGATGGGACCACGTGCGACAACAAGCCTGTCAGATAGGCGCGGTGAATGTATTCATTCTGCCTGTGCGCATTATCATAAATGCTTTGTTGAAAAATCTATTCGAGGCACGCGCCATGCTGATATTGTTATCGCCAATCATGCGCTTGTGATGATCCATGCTGTTCTTGGCAATCAGGGAAGTCCGGCACAGGGAAGTCCGGCACAGGGCGCCTTCATAGATGCCAATGCACCAAAGCGGCTGATATTTGATGAGGGCCATCATGTGTTTGATGCGGCTGATTCTGCTTTTTCAGCTGTGTTATCTGCCATGGAAGCCGCAGAGTTACGGCGTTGGGTGAGAGGCGCAGAAGATGGGCGCAAAGGGCGCGCAAGAGGCCTGCGCAAAAGATTAGAAGAGTTAATCGCAGATCAAGATGACGGGCTAGAAGCTCTTGCACAAGCAACAAAAGCCGCAAGGTGCCTGCCCGCTGAAGGATGGCGCAAAAGATTATCTGAAGGCGCGCCTCTTGGGGTGGGTGAAAGCTTTTTCTGGCAATTACGGCGCGATATTTATCAGCGCGCCAGTGATACAACGAGCTTATTTGATATTGAGGTCTCTTTATACCCCTGCTCAGACGCACTTCAACTTGCGGCTACAGCTTTTGCAGATGCGCTAGAGCAGATGACAAAGCCGCTGACAGCCTTATCAAAATTGCTGATACAGATGCTAGATGAGCAAGCAGAAGAGCTTGACCAAGCGATGCGTGCGCGCCTTGAAGGGGCGGCTAGAGGGTTAGAGAGACGCGCCTCAGGCCCTATCGCGGCATGGATTGTGATGCTTCGTGATTTGCATGGGGAGGGGCGTGATTTATTTGTTGATTGGGCGCAACTTGATAGGCGTGATGGCGCAGATATTGATATTGGTGTGCATCGCCATTTCCTTGACCCCACACAACCTTTTGCAGAGCAAGTCTTGCAACATGCTGATGGGGTCGCTATCACCTCAGCCACTTTGGCAGATACGCAATTTGCACAAAATGAAGATGACAGCACGCCGCCCTCACAAGTCACTGATTGGCAAAGCGCTAAGAAATTAACGGGCGCCAGCCATCTTGCACAGCCTGCCTTTATATCACAGCACCCCTCGCCTTTTGATTATGGCAAGGCAACGCGTGTCTTTGTTATCAATGATGTGCCACGTGACAGGTCAACTGCCACAGCTGGCGCAATGAATGCACTGTTTCAAGCTGCTGGCGGCGGGGGGCTTGGCCTGTTCACCGCCATTCAGAGGTTGCGCGCAACACATGAGCATCTTCTGCCACAACTGGCAAAAGCCAATATCCCGCTCTTTAGCCAGCATATTGATAGGATGAATTTGACAACGTTAATCCAGCTATTCCGCAATGAAACAGATGCCTGTCTTCTTGGCACTGATGCTGTCAGGGATGGTGTTGATGTGCCAGGAGAGGCGTTGCGCATTATGGTGTATGACAGGGTGCCATGGCCGCGCCCTGATATGTTATATAAGGCACGTGCGCAATTTCATGGGCGTGAGGCATGGACAGATAGGATTACACGCCTGAAGCTTCGCCAAGCCTTTGGCAGGCTTATCAGGCGTGATAGTGATAAAGGGATTTTTGCCATCCTTGATAGCCGCCTGCCAACAAGGCTGACAAACGCCTTCCCAGAAGGGGTTGTGATAGAAAGAATATCTTTGCAAGAGGCTGTCACACAGACCAAAGAATTCTTTCAATCTGATGAGACATAAAAAAAGCGCCGATATCTCTATCGACGCTTTTTTGTTTAATCGCTATTGGCTGGCTGGGTTTAGAAGCCCATGCCACCCATACCGCCCATGCCGCCCATATCAGGGCCAGCTGGTGCAGCTGGCTTTGGCTCGTCCTTTTCAGCAACCATAGCTTCGGTTGTGATAAGAAGGCCAGCCACTGATGCTGCATTTTGGATTGATGAGCGTACAACCTTAGTTGGGTCAATCACGCCAGCTTTGATAAGGTCTGTGAACTCACCTGACTGTGCGTTGAAACCAACAGTGGCTTCTGTGCCTTCCATCAATTTACCTACGATAACGGCGCCATCTGCACCAGCGTTATTGGCAATTTGACGTGCTGGCGCTTGCAAGGCACGGCGTACAATATTCACACCAACTTCTTGGTCATTATTTGTTGGCTTGACGCTATCAAGAGACGCAACAGCCTTCACAAGAGCAACACCACCACCAGGTACGATGCCTTCTTGAACAGCAGCGCGTGTCGCATGCATCGCATCATCTACGCGGTCTTTGCGTTCTTTCACTTCAACTTCTGTTGCACCACCAACGCGGATAACAGCCACACCACCAGCAAGCTTTGCTAGGCGCTCTTGAAGCTTTTCACGGTCATAATCTGAAGATGTTTCTTCAGCTTGTGCGCGGATTTGGTTACAGCGTGCATCAATGTCACCCTTTTCACCAGAACCATCAACAATTGTTGTTTCTTCTTTTGTGATTTCAACACGCTTTGCAGAGCCAAGCATATCAAGTGTCACAGCATCTAGCTTGATGCCAACTTCTTCAGAAATCACTGTGCCATTTGTCAAGATAGCGATATCTTCCATCATAGCTTTGCGGCGGTCACCAAAACCAGGTGCCTTCACAGCAGCGACCTTTAGGCCAGCACGTAGACGGTTTACAACCAATGTTGCCAATGCTTCACCTTCGATATCTTCAGCGATGATCAATAGTGGGCGGCCTGACTGTACAACCTTTTCCAAAATTGGAAGCATGTCTTGTAGGTTTGAAAGCTTCTTTTCGTGAAGAAGAATATATGGCTCTTCCAAGGTTGCTTTCATCTTTTCGCCATCTGTTACGAAATATGGTGAAAGATAACCGCGGTCGAACTGCATACCTTCAACAACATCAAGCTCTGTTTCTAGGCTTTTTGCTTCTTCAACAGTGATTACACCTTCATTACCAACACGTTCCATTGCTTCAGCGATCATCTTGCCGATTTCGCCTTCGCCATTTGCTGAGATTGTGCCAACTTGTGCCACTTCGTCAGATGTTGTGATTTTCTTTGATTGTGATTCAAGCGAGCCAACAACAGCTTCAACAGCCATGTCGATACCACGCTTAAGGTCCATTGGGTTCATGCCAGCGGCAACAGCCTTTGAGCCTTCTTGTGCGATGGCTTGTGCTAGAACTGTTGCTGATGTTGTACCATCACCAGCTGTGTCATTTGCCTTTGATGCTACTTCACGTACCATCTGTGCGCCCATATTTTGGAACTTATCTTTTAGCTCAATATCTTTTGCAACTGTCACGCCGTCTTTTGTGATGCGTGGTGCGCCGAATGATTTTTCCAAAACAACATTACGACCTTTAGGGCCTAGTGTTACTTTCACAGCATTGGCTAGGATATCAACACCTTCAAGCATTCTTGTGCGTGCGTCTGATCCAAATTTTACGTCTTTAGGAGCCATTTTAACTTCCCTTTTTCTTTATGCGTTATCTTCTAAAAATTTTTGCGAGAAACAAAAATAGAAGTCTTAATCAATGATACCCATGATATCTGATTCCTTCATGATAAGGTAATCAGCACCATCTAGCTTCACTTCAGTGCCTGACCATTTGCCAAACAACACTGTATCGCCTTCTTTCACGTCTAGTGCATGGACTTTGCCTTGCTCATCACGTGCGCCAGAGCCAACAGCAATCACTGTGCCCTGCATTGGCTTTTCTTTTGCTGTATCAGGGATAATGATACCGCCAGCTGTTTTTTCTTCCGATTCGGTACGTTGCACAACAACGCGGTCGTGAAGCGGTCTAAATTTCATGCTTCAATCTCCATTCAAGCTCGACAATGAAGGGGTTACCCCCTTTTAAATTTTGTTACAGGCAGTCATTTTAACCCAAGCGTTATGGGCAAAAATGCCCTGCCTTTGACTGTCCTAGAGGACAAGTGGGGATTTACGGCGATAGAGTCAAGGATTGCCTATGAAAAAAGTATAAATTATTTGAATTTTTCGAAGACTCCATCAATTTGCGCCCGGCATGCGACGCAATGACCATTTTATTTTTTAAAGCGCGCATGGTAACTAGCCTTCATAATAAGGCATTTAACGACTGATAAGCGCACCTGTGAGAGAGATATGACAGATTCAAATAGAGCTATTGCCATTTGGTTATTTGTGATGGCGTTTCTTGTTGCCATGATGGTTGTCATTGGCGGTGTCACAAGGCTGACAGGCTCTGGGTTATCAATGGTTGAATGGCGGCCTCTCATCGGCACCTTGCCGCCCCTATCACAAGCTGAATGGATGCGCGTTTTCACACTCTATCAGGCCTCACCAGAATATAATGATATTAATTATGGTATGAGCTTGGCCGAGTTTAAGCTGATATTCTTTTGGGAATATTTTCATCGCCTGTGGGGCCGGATGCTTGGCATTGCCTTTGCACTGCCCCTTGCTTATTTCGCATTCCGCAAGATGATACCGCAAGGTTATAAATTACCATTACTGGTCCTCTTATGTCTTGGCGGCATGCAAGGTGTGATCGGATGGTGGATGGTGAAATCTGGCCTTGTATCAGATCCAACTGTCTCACAATATCGCCTTGCTACACATCTTGGCATGGCCTTATTCATCTATGGCATGTTGTTATGGACAGGCTTTAATTTATTTTATGGCAAAGCGTTGCGCCCCTCTGGTCATATGGTGGGGGTTGTCACTATCGTTGCCATTACCATCATTGCAGGTGCCTTTGTCGCAGGTATGGATGCAGGGTTGTTATATAATGAATATCCGTTAATGGGTGATGGTCTGGTGCCAATTGAATATGGTGAAGAAGGCTTGTCTGACCCGTTTGAGAATCCAGCTGCGGCACAATTTCACCACAGGTGGATTGCTGTCTTGGCTGTAATTGGCGTTCTGACATTATGGCGACGTGCCAATCGCATTGCACATATACGCATAAGAGGCATCGCTGTCGGTGCCATTGTTTTAGGCCAATTTACACTAGGTATCATCACCTTGCTAAATGGTGTGCCTGTATGGATGGGCGCTGCACACCAGCTAGGCGCTGTATTGCTACTCGGCGCCTGTCTGTGGTGTGTGCATGGTCTTAGCCAAAAGTCAGCTTAAAGCTTTTCTAGCTGATTTAATCTTGTGACTTTTTAGGCGGCAATTGGCGGCGAATATGCAATTCGTGCAATTGCTCATCTGAGACTTCAGATGGTGCATTCATCATCAAATCTTCAGCCTTACCATTCATTGGGAATAAGATCACTTCGCGAATATTTGGCTCATCAGCAATCAGCATAACCATACGGTCAATGCCAGGAGCAATACCGCCATGCGGCGGTGCGCCAAATTGGAAGGCTGAAATCATGCCTGCAAATTCACTATCAACAGTGGCTTTATCATAACCAGCAATATCAAAGGCTTTATACATCACCTCTGGCAGATGGTTACGAATGGCGCCTGATGATAGCTCGATACCATTACAAACCAAATCATATTGCCATGCTTTGATTGATAGCGGGTCTTGTGTCTCAAGCGCCTCTAGGCCGCCTTGTGGCATTGAAAATGGATTGTGCGAGAATTCAATCTTGCCTGTTGCCTCATCAGCTTCATACATTGGGAAATCAACAATCCAACAGAATTTGAAGATGTCTTCTTCCATCAGGCCATGCTCTGTGCCAAGACGCACACGTGCTTTACCTGCAAGAGAAGCAGCTTCTGATTCTTTGGCACAAGCAAAGAAAGCAGCATCGCCATCTGATAGACCAAGACGTGATTTAATCTCGGCTGTTTTATCTGCGCCAAGCGCTTTGGCAATCGGGCCTCTAGCCTCGCCATCTTCACCATAGATGATATAGCCCATGCCAGGCGCACCTTCACCTTGTGCCCAGCTATTCATTCTGTCAGCGATTGAGCGAGAGCCACATTTTGGTCCCGGCACAGCGCGCACAACAGCGCCTTTTTCAATATTTTTAGCAAAGATAGCAAAATCAGATCCTGCAAATACGTCTGTGACATCTGCAATTTCAATCGGGATACGCAAATCAGGTTTATCAGAGCCATATTTTAGCATCGCATCTGCATAGGTAATATGCGGGAATTCATCTTCGACTTTGCGATCTGAAAATTCATCAAACACACCGCGAATAACAGGCTCAACTGCATCAAAGACATCTTGCTGTTCAACAAAGCTCATTTCCAAATCAAGCTGGTAAAACTCGCCCGGTGATCTATCTGCACGGCTATCTTCATCTCTGAAACATGGTGCAATTTGGAAATAGCGATCAAAGCCTGAGACCATAATCAGCTGTTTAAATTGCTGTGGCGCCTGTGGCAGGGCATAAAACTTGCCCGGATGCAAGCGTGCAGGCACGAGGAAATCACGCGCCCCTTCAGGAGAGGAAGCTGTTAGAATCGGTGTTTGGAATTCTGTGAAATTTTGTGCAACCATGCGATTGCGGATAGATTGAATGATCTGTGAGCGAAGCAAAATATTGGCATGCGGGCGCGCACGACGCAAATCAAGATAACGATAACGCAATCTTGTCTCTTCACCAGAATCTTCATCAGAATTGACCTGAAGTGGCAATGTGTCAGCAGCAGATAATAATTCGAAATCTGTGATGATGATTTCAATCTCACCAGTTGCCATTTTTGCATTCACAGTATCTGGCGTACGCTCTTTGACAGTACCTGTGATAGAAATCACTGATTCATTGCGCACAGCTTCGACTTGTGGGAACGCAGGATGGTCAGTATCCACCACCAGCTGTGTTAGGCCGAAATGATCACGCAAATCAATAAACACAAGACCGCCATGGTCACGTTTACGATGCACCCATCCTGCCAGCTTTACTGTCTCGCCGACATGGGATTTCGTCAATTCACTACAATTATGGGAACGATAGCGTGTCATCTTTTTGCCTCATTAACAATCTTGTGATGCGCAGTATGCACGCAAAGGCACAAAGCGCAAGTCAGTTTTACCAAATCACCGCACTGTTAGCCTCGTCTGCGGCGTCTTTTACGACCATTATCTGAAGATGGCGGCGGTGTCGGCACATTTGCCCATGGCGTGCCAAGAATTTTAGCAGCATCATCTCTGGTAATCGGCGCTTGTTGCGCATCCATTACAATCGTATCTAGCGCGCCCTTCATGGCGGTAATATGCGCGGCTGTTGTCCCGCAACATCCGCCAATGATCCGCGCGCCAGCGAGGTAGGCAAGGCGCGCATAATCAGCCATTAATTCTGGCGTGCCTTCATAATGAATTTCACCTTCAACATAGCTTGGGATACCGCAATTCCCCTTCGCAATGAGGGGAATAAGATGGCTATCTTCATTTGCTTCGATCATGCCAAATACACTATCAAGCAATTCTGCAGGCCCTATTCCACAATTTGCCCCAAAACCAGAAAGCGCATGGTCTTTTGCTAATTTGGCAAATTCATGAGGCTGGATGCCCATCATCGTGCGCCCAGCTGTATCAAAAGTCATCGTGACCATCACAGGCAGGCCTGTTGTTTGCGCTGCCATTACAGCCGCGCTTACCTCTTCAACTGAGGACATGGTCTCAATCCACAGAATATCAACGCCGCCTTTTGCAAGAGCTGTGGCCTGTTCAGTAAAGGCCGCGACAGCACTGTCATGATCAAGAGCGCCAAGGGGTGCAAATAATTCACCTGTTGGCCCTAATGAGCCTGCTACAATGATATCTTTATCCGCTGCATCAGCAACATGGCGCGCTATCTTGGCAGCGGCTTCGTTTAATGCAGCGACTTTATCTTGAGCATCATGGAGTTTAAGGCGAAAACTTGTGCCACCAAAGGAATTGGTCAGAATGATATCTGAGCCTGCATCAATGAATTCTTGATGCAATTCTGCGATTTTATCGGATTTATCAAGGTTCCATAATTCAGGCGCGTCGCCTGTGGTGAGGCCTTTGGCAAATAAATTTGTGCCTGTCGCACCATCAAGAAGAGCAAAACCATTTTTTTGGATAATGTTTGATAATTTGTCCATATGGTCTGCCCTTTTTTCAATCACCTATTTTGGCGTCTTGTTTTGCGTCTTGTCAGGCCTGTTTTTTCAGCACGCCTATCACGCAATATCGTGAGTAATTGTGATTGCTCATCACGGCTCATGGAGCGCCATGAGGCAATCTCGCTTCTGGTTCTGTAACAGCCAGAGCATTCACCAGATATAGGATCAATCTGGCAAATGCTGATACATGGTGACGTTAAAGGTTCTTGGCTCATTGAGACATATCTACCTTTTGAATACTAACGACTAGGCTGCCTGTTCTTCATCTAATGTATTTAATACATTTGCCAAAGCATTTAATGCTGATGTCATTGTTGCGTCTTTTGTCGCGTAAGCCACATTTTTGAAAGAGCAAACAGCTTCATCAGATGATAAATCACTTGCCGCGATATCGCTATCAGTTAATGACAACATATCAACCGCATCATCGATAAACAAAACAGGCATAGATTCGCGCAAAAACGCTTTCAAGATACGAATGGCATGTGGTTCCGCTTTCAGCTTTTCAATATGTGCTGCACCACCTGGAATGATCAGACCATCATAATCAATTGCCAAAGTTTCAGATAAGACAGCATCAACAGGGTAAGCCATGCCAAGCATGCCATTATTTGTGCCATTCACCAGACCAGGCTTGTTAGAGATCACTTTTAGCCAGCCATTTGAAGACATCATTGATTTCTGAATATTGATAAATTGGTCTTCATCAAAACCAGCAGAAACCATAATTGCCATTTTCTTAGCTGAAAGTGATTGCTGTGCCATGGACTGTATCTCCTTAATGTCAGTTACCTAAAAAGTCATAGATGCGCGCATATTGCAGCCATCATCATAATGCCTCTTATCCGTCGATTTTTGTAATCAGCTGGATAGCATTATGTGACAAACATCCTTACTATTTCGTTATATTTCACGTGAACGGCCAGACAGGTAAGCTGGCCCTTGCAGTGGCATTTCCAAGAACCGCGTTGCGATATCCTGAAAAATCTGAGCGCCTTATACACTATGAGGGGGCGTAATTGCAAGATAATTGTCAATGGGTCTGCGCTGATTCCATCATAGTTGGCGGTGTGATTGCATTAAAGACAGCCCCTTATAGCGCCATGCCACCAGTAACCGCACAAACAAAAAGATGCAAAAAGGAAGCAACATTTGCATCATAGCCGCGCTAGCTGATGGGCCACGCGCGCCCCCAGCGGCAAGTGTGACAGCTTCAACCGTGACTGTATTCACCTTGCCAGAGCCTGCAAAAATTGTCGGCAGATACAGCGCGATTGAGACGGCAACGCCCAATATCATCGCACTAGCAAAAGAGTGACCTAGCATAGGAAGGCGCACACAGATAAAAGCACGCACCCTCGAATAACCCATCATATAAGCGAGATGCATATAGTTCGGATCATGCCCTTGATAAGCTGGCGCAAGCGTCAACCAAACATAGGGCAATATATATAACAGATGCGTGAATAATACGGTTGCAAGATAGCCATCAAGATATGACCAGCTCAATGCAACTTGCAAACCAAAGAGCAAAGATATTTGCGGCACAAATAAAGGAATAAATAGCAGGACAGTGATAAGTGAGATGGCCTTTTTATGCGCTGCAATATGTTCAAGCCATAAAACGCAAATTGCAATTGCTAGCAAACTTGCCCCAATGGCGATGACCATCGTATCTGCAATTAAAGTGCCAAAGGCCAGATCAACATCCCAATAT
>WTHW01000178.1 GCA_011526395.1 Alphaproteobacteria bacterium | reverse complement strand
CTTCGATAGGGTCTAATTGGTTTTCAACACCACTCATTTATCTTGTGCCTTTTGATATGCGATCATGCGAGCAACATACCTTGCCAACATGTCAATTTCTAGATTTATTTGGTCACCGATATTGCGGTCATGCAATGTAGTATGTAGCCAAGTATGTTCTATAATATTTACGTGAAAAACTTCGTTCTCGACGTCATTTACTGTCAAAGAAATACCATCGAGCGTTACAGAACCCTTTGCTGCGATAAAACCTGCTAACTCTGTTGGCGCGCGCAATGCAAGCCTATGGCTATCATTTTCGGGCGTAATATCAAGTAATTCAGCTAAGCCATCAACATGTCCTGATACAATATGACCACCTAGCTCATCTCCCATCGCTAGAGCGCGCTCTAGATTGATCTTTGTGCCAACTTGCCAGCTCGATACTGCTGTAACATCCCATGTCTCTTGTGAGGCTGCTATACGAAACCAGTCCTGTCCTGTTTCAAGGACCGTCAAGCAGACACCAGAACAAGCAATAGACGCACCGAGCTCAATATCATGACAAGCCCACGGTGTGCTTATGGTGATTTGCCAATCCCCATCTTTCGTCAATTTATCAATGGTGCCAATGGCAGTTATGATACCTGTAAACATGCTTGCTACCTTTTATCTGGCACGAATATACTGGCCTGATCGTCACCTAATTGAAAACTCTTATGCTTCATATAGTGCGCAGGGCTGGAAAATGCCATATCACAATGACTATGCCAAGCTAATAGTCCGCCCCCTAATTCATGAGGCGCGCATAGCCAAACAAGCTCATCGATAAGATTTTCTCTATCTAATCCTTCAAAAAGACCTGCACCCGCCTCTACCATAATTTGATAAAGCCCCCTTGCCTGCAAATCTGACAATATGTCACGCAAAATGAGGCCGTTGGCCTCTGACTCTATGACGATGCTTGTAACATTCTTCGGGAGATTATGGGGTTTCACTGAATTCGCATGATAATGATAAACTGGCCTGTTAATTGATAAGCATTTATGATCAGAGTTTAACTGCCCATGCCGGTCAATAATTGCCAGTGGCGGCTGTGGCAAACTGTATCCATTAATGCGCACATTAAATTGCGGCTCATCAATGCGAATGGTTTGAAAAGTTGTCAAAAGCACATTGCACCTAGAGCGCATATTGTGAACAAACTGCCTAGATACATCGCCTGTCAGCCATGTTTGCGTCTGTTCTTGTGCTGTGATGTAGCCATCTAAACTAGTGGCCATTTTGACACTCACAAATGGCCTATTTCTTTGTTGAGCTGATAAAAATCCTGCCATTTGATGAGTAGCTAGTGGACTGCCCATTACTGTAACGCTTACGCCAGCTTGCCGAAGCTTTTCGATACCTGCGCCATCAACCTTTGGGTTTGGGTCAGATAAGCCTATAACGA
The DNA here is from genome assembly GCA_011526395.1 of Alphaproteobacteria bacterium. GTDB lineage: Bacteria > Pseudomonadota > Alphaproteobacteria > Puniceispirillales > Puniceispirillaceae > UBA685. The sequence goes on along the minus strand of WTHW01000178.1, from coordinate 1,761 downwards.
CACGAGATAATCCTGCTGAAATCAAAGCATCACTACATGGGCCTGTCTTGCCATGATGTGAACAAGGCTCCAATGTCACAAAAGCTGTTCCATCTTTGGCTTTATCTCCTGCCATATTGAGCGCATTTCTTTCAGCGTGAGGGCGACCGCTGAAACTTGTGTGCCCAACGCCAACTAGCTGGCCTTCTTGTGAGATAATTGCGCAACCCACAGCAGGGTTTTCAGCGGTATGACCTTGGATTTTATCAGCCTGCGCCAGTGCTACAGATAGCCATCTTGCATCATCTGCATCAGTGCTGATCACTTTTGCAACTCATTTACAAAATCTTCAAAGTCTGTTGCTTCTTCAAAGTTACGATAAACTGAGGCGTATCGGATGTAGGCTACCTTATCGAGTTTTAATAATGCCTTCATCACAAGTGAGCCAATATAGTCAGAGGCAACATCCGCCTCTCCTGTTGATTCTAATTTGCGCACGATTTCAGTAATGGCCACATGCACATCATCTTCTTCAACAGACCGTTTTCTTAAGGCAACAGAGAATGAACGCTCCAGTTTTTCTCTATCAAAGGGCGTGCGTCTACCGTCAGTTTTGATAACTGAAATATCACGCAAGTGAACACGTTCAAATGTTGTAAAACGTGCAGAGCAAGCACCACATTGTCTGCGCCTGCGTATAGCAGTTCCATCTTCAGATGGTCGGGAATCTTTTACTTGTGTATCTTCAGATTTACAAAAGGGACACAGCATAGACAGCTCCTCTAGCTTTTACAAAAATGACGAGGTTTCCATCTATTTATAACACGCCATGCCCCATTATGGAACATGGCGTATGTTTCGTAAATCAGCTTATTGATAAATTGGGAATTTAGAACAAAGAGCGCTAACTTGGGCGCGCACTTCTTTTTCAACCGCTGAGTTGTCTTCTCTATTCTTAACCAGACCGTCAAGAACATCACCAATTAGGTGACCAATGACGCGGAACTCTTCTTCACCAAAGCCTCTTGTGGTACCTGCCGGCGTACCTAGACGCACACCTGAAGTCACTGTTGGCTTTTCAGGGTCAAATGGAACGCCGTTTTTGTTACAAGTGATACCTGCATTTTCAAGCGAAAGCTCGGTAATGTCACCTGTTAAACCTTTTGGGCGCAGATCGACAAGTACCATGTGGATGTCTGTCCCACCGCCCACGATATCAACACCGCGCTCTTTCAAAACATCAGCTAGCACCCGTGCGTTATTGACCACTGACTGAATGTAATCTTTGAAATCTGGCTTTAGCGCCTCACCAAATGCAACAGCCTTCGCAGCAATAGCATGCATTAATGGGCCACCTTGCAGACCTGGGAAAACAGCTGAGTTGATCTTTTTGCCGAGATCTTCGTTGTTTGACAAAATGATACCACCACGGCCTGCACGTAATGTCTTATGCGTTGTAGAGGTTACGATATCAGCATATGGCAATGGGCTAGGATGCATACCTGTTGCAACTAGACCAGAGATATGCGCCATATCGACCATAAGGTAAGCACCAACTTCATCTGCGATTTCACGGAATTTAACAAAATCAATGGTGCGTGGATACGCAGATGCACCAGCTACGATCAGCTTCGGCTGATGTTCACGCGCTAGTGAAGCAATTTCATCATAATCCAAATGACCTGTCTGGCGGCTAACACCATATTGGACGGCATTAAAATACTTACCTGACTGGTTTGGCGCAGAACCATGTGTTAAGTGTCCACCTTGATCAATACCCAT
>WTHW01000220.1:3012-10713 GCA_011526395.1 Alphaproteobacteria bacterium | reverse complement strand
AGGCACAAGGCTTTGCCTTATATCTTCAAATTTTTCTGCAAAAACACCATGGCCAACAGCGATGATAACACCATCATATCTATCTGGCTCCAGCTTTGTGGTCATCTTTATACCATATTCTATGCGTGCATCAGTTTCAGACACCCACGGGTCAAAAACATCCACCATAGCACCTGATTCTTCAAGGGCTTGGTATATATCGACGACTCGCGTATTTCGAATATCAGGACAATTTTCTTTAAAAGTCAGCCCTGCGATTAATATATTAGCTTTGTTTATGGCTGTGCCCTGCTTAGACAAAGCCACTATGAAATTATTGGCAACATAGCCTCCCATACCATCATTAATGTCACGGCCAGCCAATATCATTTGAGGGTCATATCCAACCTTTTGCGCCTTATAAGTCAGATAATAGGGATCAACGCCGATGCAATGTCCCCCTACCAAGCCGGGCGTGAAAGGAAGAAAGTTCCATTTCGTTCCTGCGGCAGATAGAACAGCTTGTGTATCAATTTCCATCAATGAAAAAATCTTTGTCAGCTCATTCATCAGAGCTATGTTCACATCACGTTGCGTATTTTCAATGACTTTAGCTGCTTCTGCTACCTTTATGCTTTCTGCTTGATAGGTGCCTGCTGAGATGATTTCTGCATAAAGAGCGTTAATAAAGTCTGCGACCTGCGGTGTTGAGCCTGAGGTAACTTTAACAATATCTGTGATGCGCCGACTTTTATCACCAGGGTTAATGCGCTCAGGACTATAGCCGCAAAAGAAATCTTTGTTATAGGACAGGCCTGACTCTGAAGCCAAAATGGGCGCACAATCTTCTTCGGTACATCCCGGATACACCGTGCTTTCATAAATAACGATATTACCCCTGCCTAGAACTTTGCCTATCATTTGGCTTGCAGATAATAGTGGTCCTAAATCTGGTGTTTTATCAGATTTTAAGGGGGTTGGAACTGTGACGATATAAATGTCACAATCAGCAATTTCATCAAGATTATTGGAGAAGCTTAAATAAACCGCCTCTTGCAATTCAGATGCAGATACCTCACGTGTCTGATCAAGCCCTTTTTTGAGGTCATCAAGACGCGCTTGATTAATATCAAACCCAATAACATCACGATATTTGCCAAAGGCCGTTGCCAAAGGCAATCCAACATAGCCCATGCCAATGACCGCAACTTTATAATTACTCATTTGATTGATAGAGACACTCATCACATACTCAGATATTCGATCATTTCATCTATTTTGGAATCATTTGCCAAAAAATTTATAACACAAAGAATATAATATAAATTGAGCAAAGATAATCATCAAATTTGAGCCAGGGATACCATTTGACCCAGTAATCAGCACCAATGGCACGATCATTGTGGCTGCGATGATGCTTACTAGAATGAGTGAGGCATAAGAGTTAATCAACACACTGCTAACACGCCACCCAAGCGCACTTAAATATTGGTATATGCGGCTATGCAGATGGTTATGATCTGCTTCTGTCATTGAGCTTTTTCCAAATAGCCGGCGTGCCATTGACAGCGATATCTCCCACGCAGGATATGATAGGACCACCAATGTCAGAGTTTGTGTAACGCCCTCATTATTTTGCGCTAGCGATATAGCAATCAAAGCAAGAAGGGCGCCCAACATGTAAGCGCCGCCATCACCAAGGAATATTTTACCAAAAGGCCAATTAAAGACTAAATATCCTAATATCGATGATGCCAGCGCAATCGCCGTAAAGCTTAATGCAGGCTCGTTATTCAAATAGGCAATGATAGCTAGCACAGTTGAGGCGACGACAACATATCCCCCAGACAAGCCATTCAAGCCATCTATCATGTTAATGGCGTTTGCCAATGCCGCAACAACCAACATGGTGACGAGTAACGAGATTATTGGATAAGCTAATATGATGTCGATAAACCATATATCAACTGACTTAATCGCAATATCATTCATCCATGCCAATAGACCCACAAATAAACAAGCGATTAGCCTATATATTGGCCTGATTACTTTGGTGATATCCTCAATAAACCCTGATAAAAATGCGGGAAGGCTTAATAGTAAAAACAGACCTAAAGTTATGCCATATGGTGATAATATGGCACTTGCTGTTAACACCAATAATATCGATAGCCCGCCTATTCTTGGCACGAGGCCCTGATGCACCTTTTGGATGCCAGTTGCGCCATCAGCTGTCCATTTGCCATGCCACCCAACGGTTTTTATGATGCCCCAATTACACATCATGCCTGCAGCCACGCTATAGGTAATAAGGTCAAAATATTGTGATATCATACTCATCATGATTTTTATTTTACCTGATAAATACGTGCATGGGGATAGTCATCATATACCAGCTGAAATAGCGTCTCATCAACCTTTGCCAAATGAAATAAGTTATGAAAAGTGGAACGCGCTAATCTGTCATGAAATAACGATATGCTGGTATTGCCTTCACTTATCTCTGATAAATGCAAATGGTTTAAGGCGCCGCCATTCAAACGTGTCTCTTGTTGAAGAATACCATCTGTTGCTTGAGTGAACTTATTAATCACAGGCGCATTGTCAATTGTGCCTAACTGCAAGTCAACAAGACGGTTATCACAAACAGCTTGATAAGATACCTCAGTTGCACGACAACGCAGGTTTGAATAAAATAGCGTTGGACCATAACGACTATTCTTCGCATTTATCGGCTGGCCTGTCTCGGTGTCCCACATACCTAGATTTGAGATAGAACCCATCCAGCTTGCCATTTGACTTGTCAGAACAAGGAATATGGGCGCTTCGCTTTTTATCAGTTTCGTTGATATGATGGTCTCTATCGCTTCTTTGGAGCCACTATTATCCTCTAGGGACTGCAAGCCGCCGCCAGCAAGCAAATGCAAGATTGCATTACTCTGTGACTGCGTTTCCGCGAGTAGTGAGCGTGCAAAATAATGGGTAACAGGTGATGTCTGTATACCGCCATCATGCAGCGTATTATAGCCATTGAATAACATTGAGGCGTAGCCATAATCCCACCAAGTTGCAATCACTGCACCTTCAGGAAGTTTGCCCCTAGCCGCTGCGAAAGCTTCCATAATTTGTTTTGGGAATGATGGATTTGGCGTGTATTGGCGCGTGCCTTTATCTGATAAAATAGCGCCCATCAGCACCACAGTAACGAGTGATGGAAGAGCCAAATTAGTTATTCTACGCGCCTTGAAATGCTTGTGTAAGAAATACATAGCAATCTGACTTGATAAGATCGCAAAATACGCTAAGCCAAACCAAATCATAGGAGCAGAATAAAAGACAGCACGATTACCAATAAGAAAATTCGCAAGTGCAAAAATTGAAGCAGGACCATAAACAACGGCTGTCACTGGGTAACGATAAGCAAACATAGCCAAACCCAAAACGCCTAGCGAACCTGTCAAAAGTGAACCTGTAATACTTTCAAGAATTCTAGAAAATGGAATAACACGAAGCTCTGTTATCGTATTAAAGGTATTTGGGTATATCAAAACACCCTTTACATTATTTTCCTGCAGATATGATGAATTATCGCCAATGCCGAATTGATTGAATAGTAACCCCGACAGTACGATAAATATGAAGCCTAGCACCAATGGGCGGCGCCAATCACGGTGCGTGATGAAGGATAGCCACATAAGACCAATGGCAAAAGCCCATCCCATAAACGCTTTTTCATACCACCAGAAAAACAAATAAAGACAAAGGGCTGATAGTGATGCCCATATAATGGCAGAGCGCCATGTTTTTGAACGAGCCGCGAAAATAGTCAGGCCCAACACACAATAGAAAAACCCTAGATTTAGGATGTCTGTATCTATCCGGCCGACTGAGGACCGCATCAAAAAGGTAGGAGCAAGACCAGCACCAACAGCCGCGACTGCGCCCTCTAACCAAAACCCTGAAGCACCAAAGGCAAGCACAATGCCAAGCGCCATAACAAAGGCAAGCAGCGGAATAAGCGCATGTGCTGTTAGCATCAGACTTCTCGTAGAAGCATCAGGTGATAATGTGGCAATTAGCACCGATAGGAGCGGAAAATCACGCGCGCTTGTTTGTGGCTTTGTCTTTTCAATATTGTTTTTATGATAAGGGTAAAGTCTTTTTGCCGTATGGTCACGCTTATCACCTGTTAAGCGATATTGCTGTGCCAACCCAACGAAGAAAGACGCATCTGTTGTGGAAAATAACGGTGTGCCGTCAAGGAACGTAACATCCTTATTTTCAACCCATCTGTCATATTGATTAGCTCTGATTTGGTAGTTCGCAAGAGCTGCAAAAAGTGAAGCTGCAATGGCTAGCAAGACGAAGAGTCTTGTCATTGGCAAGGGCCCAATTATGTGGAAGAAGGCAATTTTTTGATGCCATTGTGCTAGCGCATCCATCTTGGTATGCAAGCGCGCCTTCCATGTATCATGGCTCATTGGTTTAACTTCCATAATAGGTGCGATACCAATCTACAAATCGTGCAACACCATCCTTAACACTTGTATCTGGCTTAAAGCCGACCCAATCATAAAGCCGTGATGTGTCTGCATTAGTTGCGGCAACATCACCTGGCTGCATTGGCAAAAACTCTTTAATGGCTTCGATGCCGAGAGCGTCTTCAAGGGCTTTAATATAATCCATCAATGGTACAGGCTGGCCATTGCCAATATTGAAAATACGAAACGGTTTTGATGAGATAGCAGAATTTGGGGCAAGCCCATCAAACTTATCATCAGCCGTTGCTGGCTTGTGAACCAACCTTGCAATACCTTCAACAATATCATCTACAAAAGTGAAATCACGTATCATCTGCCCATTATTGAAAACTTTGATCGGCTGTTGTGATAAAATCGCTTTGGTGAACAAGAAAAGCGCCATATCTGGTCTGCCCCAAGGGCCATATACAGTAAAAAACCTGAGACCTGTTGTCGGCAAATCATAGAGATTACTATAGCTGTGAGCCATCATCTCGTTCGCTTTTTTTGTGGCGCCATAGAGTGCCATAGGGTGGTCTGTTGATTGCGCCTCATCAAATGGCATCGCCTCATCAAGGCCATAGACAGATGAGGAGGAGGCATAGATAAGATGGCCGACATTATGATGACGACACCCTTCTAGGATATGCAAAAATCCTGTTATATTGCTATCAATATAACTATGTGGGTTTTCAATGGAATAGCGCACACCTGCTTGTGCTGCTAGATTGACAACACAATCAAATTGCCACTCTTGAAATAACTGCTCAATTGCGTGCCTGTCAGCTAAATCTATTTGCACAAATGAGAACTGATTATGTGATGTGATCTGATTAAGACGCGCTTGCTTTAAGGTAACGTCATAATAATCATTCATGATATCAAGGCCGCAAACTTCATGCCCTTCATCCAGTAATCTTTTGGATAAATGAAACCCTATAAAACCAGCAGCACCAGTGACTAAGATCTTCAACTGCTGTCTCCCTCAACATATTGCGCCTGTTACATGATGATACAGTACTATCAGCTTTAAAACCATCTGCCTATATGAGGGTCAGGTTATTTTAGGCAAAATGGCGCAAAAGACCTTCAAACACCACATCTCGTATAAATTTTAGGTAGACTTCACCAAATATTGTGTCCACAATAAGTATTAGTGATTGGTTATCCTGTTTCATAGGGGTGTGAAGTGGCAACAAACCACGAATTTCGTGAAGATGATACGTTCGATGTTGTCGAAGCGCTCTATCATGAAGCAGAGATGATGCTGACACAAGAAGAACGGTCTGCATCACAGCCCAATCAAGAGCCGCCGTCGAAAAAAGCGAACGTAAAAAAAGTCATTCAATCTCGAAAGCCGCGCCAAAAAGAAAAGGCAGTGCCGATATTTACACGCATTTCAGACCTTTACGAGGAGGCTGAAGCCGTAAAACTAGAAGCGCAAAATACCGAAGATAATCATGTGGATAATAAGTCTGAGACACCGTCAGATGATATGTTTATACCACCTGCTTTTGATGCTCCTGTTCAGATGGATGAAACACCATCAGCTGAACAAGCGCTAGATGATGAGCTTATTCAAGACATAATCAACGCTGATGATGATAGTAATCATGAAGAAAAAAGCAGCGATGATGAATTCACTATACCTGCTTCTTTTGGCGAAACAGCATCAGACAAAGATGATACAATCTCTGAAGATGAATATGCCGTTTTAGCTGAGGCCATTGCACAAACAGATGATGCAGACGCTGAAAATATTGCAATTTCAGATGATTTTGCGCCAGCTATATCTTTGGATGACGCGATAGATAAGCTAGAAACAAATGTTGAGGCATCTGAGACAAATCGCGAAAATGAAGAAGCAATCGCGCTAGCAGAACTTGATGCCGCCCGTCCGCAAGCAGATAGCGAGATGACAAAACAGTTAGAAGATGTTCAGAACGCTGTGGCTAATGCACAACATGCACAATCGCAATCATTAGCTGATGAAGACACCTCTGCACCCATTGAGCCTGAAGAGGCTGTGCAGACAGAGGATAGCTCACAAATCACTGCTGGCCCTGAGCTTGTTGCCTTTATAGGCGAGACTGTGCGTGAGGTATTAGATGAAGAGCTGCCCCAGCTAGTACGCGGCCTTGTTGATGAGGCCCTAGGTGAGCGTCAGGGACGCTATGGCAGAACAAATACTCCTCATATCGGGCTTCGCACAAAACCATCTCGACATTGATAAAACGCAAGTGAGTTAGACTCGCCTTTCAGATGTAGCTGCTTATTCAGCAGCCACCTGTGATATGCCAAGACCAACTGTGCCAGTTTTAGATATGGTGCCGCAATTTGCGTTACACGTATATTCTTCAGACTTTATCACAAATTCACCAAGCGTGCCGTTCAGCGCTGCATTGCCAGTGGCTGTAGAGCCTACAGACATATCAAGTGAAGTGCGCACGCGGCTTGTGATTTCTGAGCCTGTTGCAGAATCATGAAAATCAACTTCTGCAATTCTAACGCCCTCAATCGTCTCGCCAACATCTAGCTGACCATTGCCATTTTCATCATCACCGCCAATAAGCGCGCCAACATTATTCGTGCTAGGCAATTTCTGATTTGATGAGGACAGCGTTTGGTCAAGAATTTGTGTGTAACTTGTCTCGCCAGTTGGACCAACATAAGCGTTGTTATTTAACGTCATATTGCTCAAAACAAATTTACCTGTCAGCTCTGCGTTGCTGTAGTTCAAAGTCACATCATAGCTTGAGCGTGCCTTAAACGCCGTATTGGCATCTGAAATTGTGAGCTGATCAACAAAGCGAGCGGTGCCTTCATAGGTTTGAGAAATTAATTCATCAAACTGATTTGGATTACCAAGAACGCCTCCACTTTGGTAGGTCAGCCACACAGCACCTGCTCTGCCTGATTGATAAGCTTCGAGAGGGTCCACATTCGTTTCACCATATTCTTGCTGGAGCCTGCTCAAAAATGCCTCATATTCAAGCTGACTGGCTTCGATTGTTTGCCTATCAATTGTTTCTGTCTCAATTTTTTGCTGCTCAATCTCTGCAGGGACTTTCTCTTCATAAAGCTGCGCAAAAAAGACCTCTGTTGCCTCAGGTGGACGAGCATTCTCATCTTGTTCTTTGGAATCAAATTGCTGTGTGTCAGTAAAGGTGGCGCCACCATCTGCGCCTTCACCTTCTGGCGG
>WTHW01000220.1:0-2912 GCA_011526395.1 Alphaproteobacteria bacterium | reverse complement strand
GCTTGTTCTTTTGCATCATCAGCAAAAGAAGCCTGCTGAGCTTCAAACTCGTTAAATTCAATTTCGCGTCTATTGATTTCTTTGTTAATGGTTTCCGCATTGAATAGGATATCAAAGAAACTCAATTCAATATCCGGCGTATCAGTGCCTTCAAATTCATTTCCAAGAATCAAAGAAGACACATCTTTAATATCGAACTTTGTTGAGGTGGCGAACTCTTTTTGGAAATCAACTGGCTCGAAGAAAACATCTTCAAATTGTGCATCATCAAACCCAAATGATGCTTCAGTGAACGTGAATTCGACAGGCTCAAAACTTGGCAATTCAACCCCTTCTGCATCAAGACGTTGAGAAAAAGCCTCAACAAAGCTTGCCTGCTCGTCAAAGGCAAAATCCTGAAGACCAAGATCTTCAATTTTAATGCCCTCAACATCCAGCTCTTCTAAGCCTAATGCTGCCACGTCAAATGTTTCAGGATCAAAATCCTCTGAAAATAACGCTTCACCATCAATCGTCTCAAAGCTTTGCAGCAATTCAGGTGATACCTCGCCGCGCTCAATCTGATTTTCAATGATAACCTTTACGATCGCTTCTGCAACAGCTTCGGGATTTCCTTCAGATTCCTCGATAATGGAAATGATTTCAGCTTCGCTTACATCTTCACCAGCATCTTGAATGGCTGTAACGATGGTCTCAACAGTCTCTTCTTCGATGGCCTCTTGCGTATTTTCATCCTCAGTTGCTGCAGCGCCTGCCGCTTCGCCGTCTGCGCTTTGGTCTTCTGTAGTGGCCTCTTCTTGCTCTTCTACAAATTCAACCTGCTGGATAATCTCGCTAATGGCTTCTTCTGGGAACGGTTGGGGATCTGACGCTGCACCTGTATCAGCGATTGAAATGCCCCAGCCGGGTGTTATCAAATCAACTGCTGCATCTGTGCCCGTTGCCTGTAATTGAACAGCGCCAGTCAACAAGACAATATCAGAGGCGCCTGCATCATCTACACGCCCCACAACGGATGTGCCGCGAACAGATGCTGTCGCGTTTGGCAATTTCAATGTCATAGCGCCTGGCTTTAGCTTTGAAATCTTGCCAGAAATGAATTTGAATGTGCCCTTTTTCACAGATGCTGTTAAGGCAAGGTCTGTGTCATTGGTTGGGTCAAAGATAAATTCGTCAAAAACCAGAGTGGAATTCGGGCCAATCGAAAAGACTGTTTGGTCGCGAAGTAAAACCTGCAAAGACGCACCAGCTGGGGTTGAGATTTCATCATTGAGATATATCGGCTCACCCACACCAGCGATACGGCCAATCTTCTTGCCATCTTCATTGACATAGGAAATAGCAATAGGCTTGTCTGTTGCTGCAATCACACCACTGATAGGGCGTCCTGTTTGTGCATAGGCAGCGTGAGACAATAGCAATGATAGTGCCATCACCACCGCGATATAGGCGCGCTTAACAGGAAGCAACAGTGATAAGAGTTCGACTCTTCTTACAAAAATCGCTTTTACATCTCGAAGTGAAAACAACATATCTTGCTATCCCTTTAGAGGCGATAACACCTCAACATAACCAAACCGGCTAAGGTCAAAGTGACCTGTAAAACTTAGTTTTATCTTATATGCGATTTGGACAGATAGGTCAAAATAGTCAATTATGCGAAATGATGACGCAAAAAGACTATGTCTTTTTGCGATCTCATCCTTACATCACAGGCAAGTTAGAAAGATTATCTACAATCTCTTTTATGGCCTCTTCAGTGACTTCACGAGAGGTTGCTAGACGCATAGATTGTGTGTGATCTGCTAATAATTGTTCAACCAGAGCTTGCTTATCAAAATCTGAGAAGTTTGCTGGCAGACGCCTTTCAATCTGACACTCATCCATGAAGTTTGACACGAATTGCGGCAGATTCTTATAACCATCAACATTTAATGTCTGGGCGATTGATTCAAATTTTTCAATCGCAATTGGGTCTGTTATGCCTTTTACAATCCAGTCTAGTGTGATCTCAAATCCAATAGCTGTGGCATGGCCGTGATGAATTGGGGCAAGGCTTGCCATGGCATGGCTTATATGATGTGCAACAGCCGTGCCAACTTGATCAATCGCCGCACCTGCCCACGCAGAACCAAGTAACATTTCCTGGCGTGCTTCAAGATCTGAACCATCTGCAACAGCACGCGGCAGGGCTTTGGTAATGAGTTTCAAAGCTTGATGGCCATAGCCGCGCGCACTGTTATGCGCATATCTATTTGTTGATGCTTCAAAGGCGTGGATGAAAGCATCCATACCGCACCAGCCTGTTAATTGTGGCGGCAAGCTGACTGATAAGTCAGGATCATGAATAATCAAATCTGGCTTCGTTTCAGGTCCCCAAATCCAACCCTTGTGACCATCGCGATTAGAAATAATATTTGTTGAACAGCTTTCTGAGCCTGTACCTGCGGTTGTTGGCACCATAATGGATGGTAAGCTTTTTGGCGGCAAAGGGGTTGCCATCATCCAATAATCATCAGCTGGCCTGTCTGCGACCAATGTGATTGACACAATCTTTGCCATATCCAAGGCAGAACCGCCACCAACACCGAGAACACCATCACAGTTATGAGCGCGGGCAATCTCGATAATTTGTGTCATTTTTTCTAATTTTGGCTCACCAGAAAAATCGCTAAAGCTTGTGATTGTTATATTTTCATTTTCACATGCTTTATGTAGCGGCTCTAATAGGCCTGAATTTTGAATAAATGGGTCAGATAATAAAAATAAATTCGATACATTATTATGTTTGAAAAAAGAGGCAGCGCGCGTCAACGTGCCAGGGCCAGCAACAAGTGCTGGAAATGAAGAAACTTCCATCATAAAACTCACTTAAAATACAAATAAAAGATTACTAGATAAGGGCGTATTCC
>WTHW01000182.1 GCA_011526395.1 Alphaproteobacteria bacterium | reverse complement strand
TGGTATTCGCCCAGGAGAAAAACTTCATGAGCAAATGATTGGCACAGAAGATGCGCCTCACACATTTGCTTATGATGGCTATTTCAAAATTTTGCCTGCGATCAATGATTGGTCTTCAGACCCCCAGCGCATTGGTAATGGTAAAAAAGTTCCCGCCGATTTTAGTTATACATCAGACAATAATACTGAATGGATGTCTCAGGATGAACTTCAGGCATGGCTTGATCTTAATAAGGGTAAAATAGGGGTGATTTAATTGGCTCTTAAAATTCTCATCACTGGTGGGTCTGGCCTTTTGGGAGTAAATTGGGCACTTGCAAGGAATACCATTGATCATATTATTTTGGGGCTTAATGAAAGAGTAATTTCGCCTGACTTTGCTGACACCGCATCTTTGAATTTATCTGATGAAACCTCTTTACTCCGTTCTATTCAATCAATTGCCCCAGATGTGATCATCCATGCGGCTGCCCTTACTAATGTGGATTATTGTGAAAGCCACCCTGATGCGGCAATCCGGATCAATTGTGGCTATGCACAAACGGTAGCCAATGTTGCGCGAAGGTTGGATATTAAGCTCGTCCATATTTCAACTGATCATCTTTTTGACGGCACGCAACCATTGGTGGATGAACACCATCCCTGCACACCGGTAAATATTTATGGAAAAAGCAAATATGATGCGGAATTAGCAGTGCTCAATAAAAATCCATATGCGCTCAATTTGCGGATAAATTTCTTCTGCTGGGGGCCACAATATCGACCATCTTTTTCGGATTGGATTATCAACAGCCTCAAACAAGAAAAAGAAGTCACGTTATTTGATAATGTTTATTTTACCCCACTTTATGCCGGTGAGGTGATTAACTTTTGCCATGATTTACTTCAGCATAATCATTCAGGTACTTATCACTTCGCATCATCTGATCGTATTAGCAAATATAGATTTGGCCTGAAAATTGCTGAAACCTTTAACCTGAAAAAGAGTTTGATTAAATTAGGGAATTATAATGCGGATCATGGTATCCCACGCCCGTTGGATATGAGCCTTGATAACAGCCGATTAAGGTCTACGCTTAATCTTGAGACGATTTCCATAGGCAACAGTATTAACTTACTGAAATCGGATCAAGCGAACCGTGATCGTCTTCAAAATATTTGAGGTTTGGTTTTTCCAAATCAGTTTCTCATTGGTATAACGGACGAACTTCGTTATATTAAGTAAATTTTATTGCGTGGAAGTTATGATAACAAAACCTATTTCCGTTCCAACGCCTTCTGGTGAATCCATTAAAATTGGAAATGACGGTGAGCTTGTGCTGATCGCAGGGCCTTGTGCCATTGAAAGTTATGACCATTGCATGAAAATGGCTGATCTCATTGGGAAAGTCTGTGATCAATATAACACCAAGTGGATTTTCAAAGCCTGTTATGACAAGGATTGTCGGTCATCACCAGATAGTTTCCACGGGCTAGGCCTTGAGGAAGGGCTCAAAATTCTTGAGCGTGTCAGGAATGAAACGGGCCTGCCTGTAACATCTGATTTCTCAGACCCTGCTTGGGGGGCGGCCACTGGCGAAGTTTGTGACTTGGTGCAAGTCCCAGCCTATCTATGCCGTCAAACATCAATCCTGCGGGTAGCTGCTGCAACAGGTAAACCTGTTCACCTTAAAAAGGGTCAGTTCATGAGCCCATGGAACATGAAAAATTCATGTCGGAAATTAGAAGCCTTTGGGTGCGAAGATATTCTGTTGACTGATCGTGGCACGTTCTTTGGGTACAATATGCTGATCAATGATATGAGGTCATTTCCTATCATGGCTGAAACAGGATACCCTGTTTGTTATGATGCCACTCATTCCATCCAGATGCCAACATCAATGGGGAATATTTCAGGTGGTCAACGTGAATATATACCGCATCTAACAAGGGCAGCGGCAGCGACCGGAATTGATGCCATGTTCATGGAAATTCATGACGATCCACCAAATGCGCTTTCAGATGCCAATACAGTTTTGGATATTAAATATTTTGAAGTTGTTTTGGCCCAGGCCAAAGCCATTCATGACGCCCGTCGTGAGCTGAAAGCAAAATGGGGGGAAGATCATGTCCATCAAGACTAATGTATTGGTGAAAGAGGTGATGATTGATTTGGCAAAAACGCCAAAGTCTTCACCAAAGACATTGCTGAAAGAAGCATTAGAGGTCATGGACCACAACCGTCTTGGCATCGTATGTGTTGTTGACGCAGAAAATCATCTGCAAGGCATTATTACAGACGGTGACATTCGCCGTATGCTTACCCGTGTGCAAAAACCTTTTGCCGCCATCCTTGGGGATGATGTGATTGTCCATGCCGTCAAGGATCCTCTCACTGTTGGTGGTGATTCAACATTAAATGAAGCATTGGATATTATGCAGAAAAAGCAAATTTGGGATTTGCCTGTTGTGGAAAATGGTAAACTGATGGGGTTATTGCATCTGCACCCAGCGATTAAATCTGTTATGGAGATTGGCTGAAATGATCGAACAACGGATTAACAATCGTTTGGCCCTTAAGAAAAAATTTGCCAATCGCGAAAAAACATTCGGTGGATGGATATCTTATCGCGAGCCAGCGATTGCAGAAACTTTTGCCAAAGCAGGGTTTGATTTCATCGCCATTGATATGGAACATACCACCATCACAACTGATGAAGCCAACCGGATCATCACATCGGTTCAGTCTGAAGGCGGTGTTTGTATTCCCCGGCAGGTGTCCCATAACAATGATTATATGAAACCACTTCTCGAAGCAGGTGCAGACGGCATAATGATGCCAATGGTCAACACTATCGAAGAAGCGGATGCCATCCTACATAACTTCAAATTCCCGCCTAAAGGTCGGCGGAGTTTTGGAGTTAACCGTGCTCATGGATATGGCTTTGATTTCGATCGTTATATCTCAACTTGGAATGATAGCGGACTATTTGTTGTTCAGATTGAATCCATTACAGCAGTTGAAAATATTGATGCAATTATCAAAGCAGATGGTCTTGATGCGGTAATGATTGGCCCCTATGATATTTCAGGCTCCTTAGATGTTCCCGGTGAGACCAACCACCCAAAAGTCAGAGAAGCCGCGCGCAAAGTTGTTGATGCTTGCGAACGCGCAGGATTGAGTTGTATGACACAAGTGGCAGATGTTAAACCCGATGCTGTCCAAGATGCT
>WTHW01000121.1 GCA_011526395.1 Alphaproteobacteria bacterium | reverse complement strand
GCTGTGAACAGCTCATGAATAAGGGCCAGAACAAATAGCCCGTCCGTACCTGGTGTAATACTAACCCATTCATCGGCTATGGCGTTATAGCCGGTACGAACTGGATTCACCGCAACGACCTTCGCACCTCTTTCTTTCAGGCGGGATAGACCCATTTTTATTGGGTTACTATCATGATCCTCAGCCACACCAAAGATCATAAACAGCTTGGTCCGCTCCCAGTCAGGCGAGCCAAACTCCCAGAAGGCGCCACCCATCGTGTAAATTCCGGCTGCAGCCATATTCACCGAACAGAAGCCTCCGTGCGCAGCAAAATTATGGGTACCAAACTGCTGCGCCCACCAGCCGGTCAGTCCCTGTGACTGGTCACGCCCTGTGAAAAAAGCAAGGCGAGCCGGATCGGTTTCCCGAATGGGATTTAGCCATTCTGTAGCAGTCTGCAAAGCTTCTTCCCAGCTGATTGGCTCAAATTTGCCTTCACCACGTTCACCCACTCGGCGCAGAGGTGTGGTCAGGCGTGATGGGGCATAATGCTGCATAATTCCCGCAGAGCCTTTTGCACAAAGCACACCCTGATTAACAGGATGGTCGCGGTTCCCTTCGATATAGCGCACCTCGCCATCACGCAAATGCACATTAATGCCGCAACGACATGCGCACATATAACAGGTGGTTTTGCGAACCTCGTCGCCTACCTTTGGAGATGGGTCTAGCTGGGGCTGTTTCATCTGTCGTCGACCTTTGTTCTTTCGTTTCTGCTAATTGCTTAAATTAGTTTTTATTTGCTTTGTTCTGTAGTATCGCACCAAGCGCAATAGAGGCAAGTCGTGCGGCGGCTGGATCTGAACGGCTTGTCAAAATAATTGGCAATTTCGCGCCCATCACAAGACCAGCGGCAGCACCGCCGCCAAACCATACTAAAGATTTAAATAACACATTGCCTGAGACGATATCTGGCACAATCAAGCCATTGGCATAGCCAGCGACAGCCCCGCCTGTCATGCCTTTCTGGGCAACAGCTTGGGGTGAGATGGCCAAATCAAGAGAGAGCGGGCCTTCATAATCAGCCGCTTCATCTTTACCGCGACAGGCATCTGCAATCTCAGCTGCTTCAAGTGATGACGGCACTGAGACGATTTGTGATTCTGTCGCTGATAGGATGGCGATTTTCGGGCGTTCAATTTCAATCGCGCGTGCAAGCTCTGCCACATTTAACGCGGCGGCAATGCGTGTGTCATTATTTGGTGCCACATTCACAGCCCCATCAGATATCATCAAAGGCGCGCCGCCATCTGGCGGGAACATAGCAAACACATGCACCATACGGCTGTCAGTGCGCATGCCAGCATCTCTGTTGACAAGGCCGCCCATAAAGACGTCTGTGTGAAGCTGTCCTTTGACAAAGCCTTGAATGGTGCCGTCATGAGCTAGCTGGATAGCATGGGCAATCGCCTCGCTCTCGCCTGTAGTGTCATGAATATGACAGCCATCAAGTGAGATGCCATTATCAGCTGCGATTTGCTTTATTTCGTCAGCTTCGCCAATCAGGTGGGGAATCGTCAGGCCTGCCTCAAAAGATTGGGCGGCTGATTCGAGGATAGCTGTGCCAGTTGCGCGCACAAATGCCATTGGGACAGGCTCTGCGCCTGTGGCCAATTCGAGCAACCATTTTGGGCAAACAGATGTTGCCTCGCTAAGAAATGACGATGGTAATATGACAAAATCTCCCCTGCGCCGATTGACGCATTTTAGTATTTTTCCCCTATTGCTCTTAAAAAAGAGAGAGCCAGATGGCAATCAAAATAGTACCAGATCAGGAGAGCTGCTTTGCTAGGCTGGCGGCGATGCCTCTGCCATATCATGAAGTAGCGCGGAAAGCCTGTTTATGCCTTCTGGAATTTTTTCAGAATCAATCGAGCTATAAGCAATGCGGAAGTAATTCAGAGGCGGGTTATCGGACGCAAAAAACACATCACCTGCCTCTATCAGAACGCCTTGTTCGGCCGCGCGCTCTGCCAATATTCGGGAATCGAGCCAGTCTGGGCCTTTGATCCAAAAACTGGTACCACCAAAATGAGAGGCAATTTGTTCAAATAAAGGTTGTTGTTCAAGCGCTGACTGTAAGACTTCGCGCCGGGTGGCAAGATGGCGGCGCAGACGGCGAAGCTGTGCCTCATAATGGCCAAGCGCAAGGAAGTAAGCTGCTGTGCGCTGGGTATGACCTGGCGGATGGCGCAAGATCAGATGACGCAATTTGCGTGCCTCGCTGATTAAAGAGTGAGAGCCAACCAAATAGCCAAGACGCAATCCCGGAAAGAGCGATTTTGACAGGCTTCCCACATAGATAACATGACCTGTTTTATCGAGCGATTTTAGCGCAGGTGATGGCTTTTCAATGAAATTCATCTCGAACTCATAATCATCTTCGAGAATCAGGAAATCATATTTTTGTGCCAGCGCCAGCAAATCATGACGGCGCCTTAATGACATGGTCGTTGTGGTGGGGCATTGGTGTGAGGGCGTAATGCAAACAATATCAGCACGTGATAAGACAGCCTCGTCAAGTACCATGCCTTCTTCATCAACAGGTAGCGTTTCAATCTTATCTGTGCGCCGCGATACAATATCACGCACATCAGGATAGGCAGGGTCTTCAAGAATAACGGTTTTATCAGAATTGATCAGAAGTTGCGCCACAAGATAAAGGGCATTTTGCGCCCCAAGTGTGACAAGCATCTGTTCTGATTGCACCTGAATGCCGCGCCGTGGCAAGGAGCGCGAGCAGATATAATTCACAAGCATCGGATCATCAGATAGGCCGAAATCACCCACTGTATTGCTGAAATCACGAAGTCCCAACGCTTGGCGCGAGCAATCACGCCACTGGGAATGGGCAAAGAGCGTGCTGTCTGTCTGGCCATAGACAAAGGGGAATTCATATTCACGCCAATTTAACGGCTTTTGCACTTGGCGTAATGATTGTGGCGGCGCAATCAGCTTTGCCTGCCAATCCACAATGTCATCTTGGCGCTTTTCAAGCGTGTCTAGATCAGCTGTCTCAAGACGCCCCACAGGGGCAGAGGCGCTGACAACATAGCCTGAGCGTGGTTTTGCCTCGATATATTCAGAATCCATCAACGCCTGATAAGCAAGGTTCACTGTATTGCGCGACACAGATAATTGATCTGATAAGGTGCGTGATGAAGGCAATTTGTCACCCGGCTGCAAGACACGCTTTAAGATAGCCTCGACAAAAATCTGGCGAATCTGCATTTGCAGGCTTGTTTTGGCATCTGGATCCAATGAGCATATCAGCGTTTCAGGCATTGAATTTCCTTATATTTGCGGGCAATGGACGCCTTTGATAAAAAGGTCGCTTCATTAAGCTAGCACAAAAAATCAGAATCTGGCACCAGTCAATCACATTTCTGGTTCTATCTCATGATGCAAAATTCCCCCACTGTGAGCGCATTATTTATAAGGGGGTCAGACAAGTTCATGATAGTGAACAAGGAATAAACCCTCATAAGATGTCAGTTTTGAATTGTATTATGAATAAAGGAGCGCGCTATGCCGTTTGACGTCAATTCACTTGAAAGCCACTGGATGCCATTTAGCGCGAACCGTGACTTTAAACAGGACCCACGTCTGGTTGTAAAATCAGAAGGCATGTATTGCTGGGACTATAAGGGCGGTAAGGTCATTGATGGATCTTCAAGCTTGTTCACAACACCATGTGGTCATGGCCGCAAGGAAATTGCTGAAGCTGTTTATAAGCAGATGTCAGATAATGACTATATCCCGCATTTCTCGCTAGGTCATCCGGGCTCATTCGAATTGTCTGAGATGGTCACACGCATGTTGCCAGATCATATCAATCATATGTTCTTTACAAACTCTGGCTCTGAATCAATTGATACAGCGATTAAGATCGTTCTTGCTTATCAGCGTGCGCGTGGTCAAGCACAGCGCAACCGTCTGGTCAGCCGTGAGCGTGCCTATCATGGTGTGAATATGGGCGGTGTTTCACTTGCTGGTATGGTAAAGAACCGTGAGACATTCGGCCTGACATTGCCAAATATCTCTTTGATTCGCCACACATGGACTGAAGAGCAGCGTTTCTCTCAAGGCCAGCCTTTGACAGGTGCAGAGATGGCTGAAGATCTAGAGCGCGTTGCGATGAATCTTGGCGGCACAACAATCGGTGCTGTGTTCATCGAGCCTGTTGCTGGTTCAACTGGCACATTGGTGCCACCTGTTGGGTATCTTGAGCGTGTACGCGAGATTTGTGACAAGCATGGCATTTTGTTGATTTTCGATGAAGTCATCACAGGTTTCGGCCGTATGGGCACACCATTTGCCACTGACCGTTTTGGCGTGAAGCCAGATATGATCACAATGGCAAAAGCGATTACAAATGGCTCAATCCCAATGGGCGCTGTGGCTGTGTCTGATGATATTTATGAGACAGTCACAAATGCAGCACCAGAAGGCGCGATTGAATTCTTCCACGGCTATACTTATTCAGCGCACCCAGCAGCGTGTGCGGCAGGTATTGCAACACAAAAGATCTATCAAGAAGAAGGTCTGTTTGAGCGTGCGGCTGAGATGGAATCATATTTCCAAGATGCTGTATGGTCATTGAAAGATCACCCGCTTGTATATGATTTGCGTGGTATCGGCATGATGGCATCTGTTGAAGTTCATCCACGTGATGTACCAGGTGCGCTTGGTGGTAAAATGCAAAAAGATATGTTCTGGAATGGTTTGCATGTGAAATGGACTGGCGATAATGCGATTTTGGCACCAGCCTTTATTGCAGAGCGTCACCATATTGATGAAATCATCGAGAAGTTCAGAAAAACACTTGATGACCAAATCAAATAAGCGTGCAAAGACGTTTATAAAGAGAACCTAATTTTGAGGATAAGCCACATAATAACAATAGAAGAATGTGGCTTATCTCGTCTCTGGGGCGGTGTGACAAAAAATTTTAAGTGAATTCTTTACTTTTGATATGAGTTTTGATTGCACTAATAAAATTATCGGGTCATAGTTTTAGATGACGAATTACTGTTAGTTTTTTAGGGAGGAATTTTATGAAAAAACTACTTCAATCAGTTGTCGCTGGTGCAGCTATGCTGTCAGGCACAACATCAATGGCACTAGCCACTGATTCAGTAAATGTTGCTTTCTTCTTGGAATGGGCAACACCAAACCAAATCGCAAAAGTCGACAAAGCATATGACGACGCAATGGGCGTTGACGTAAACTGGACAGATTTCTCAACTGGTGTGGCAATGACTGAAGCTATGCTAGCTGGTGATATCGATATTGCTTACTCACAAGGTCTTGCACCATTCGTGACAGCGATTCAGCAAGGTGCGCCATTGAAGATGGTTGGTATCGCTGTTGTATATGAAGCAAATGACTGTTTCGTTGCAAACAACCTAGGTATCTCATCTGCAAACGCATCTGAGCTAGAAGGTGCAACTGTTGCTGTGCCACTAAACACAATGGCTGACTTCTCATTCAGAAAGCAAATGGCAGCTCTTGGTGTTGACACATCAACAATGACAATCGTTGACCAAGCACCTGCAGACGGCGCTGTTTCATTGGCAGATGGTTCTGTTGCAATGGCATGTATCTTTGGTGGTAACTCAGCAGCAGCAGCTGGTGAAGTTGGCACACCGATTATGTCAACACAGGAAAAGACAGATGCTGGCATCGGCTCATTCGACGTGATTTCAGTGACTGAAAAGTTCGCAACTGAAAACCCAGACCTACTTCGCACATTCCTAGAAGTAACAGAAGAAGCAAACGCAGCATGGGTGGCTTCAGACGATCAGATTGCAAAGGTTGCAGCAGACGCAGGTATGTCAGCTGACAAGACACGCAACCAGATGGCTGGCTTCATCTTCCCAACAGCATCAGAGCAGATTGCAGATTACTTTGGTAACAATGGTATCGCAGGTGCAGCCGCTGAATCATTGGGCGTCACATTTGTGAAGACAAATGTGAAAGGCATCACAGGTTCAATCGCAGCAACTATTGATGGCTCATACCTACAATAAGCTGTGATATAACATGATGAAGGTCCGCCTTTGCGAATAAGGCGGACCTTTTTTTAAGACAAAAACTTTTATCATTTATGACTAGATAAAAGGGGGGCACAATGGCTGACTTACTCTGTAAAGATTTATGTATGACCTTTACCAATCCTCAGACAGGGGCGGCGGTAGAGGCATTGAAGGATATCAATTTCACATTGAAAAAAGGTGAGTTGTTATCTGTCCTAGGCCCTTCTGGATGTGGCAAGACGACATTGTTGAATGTAGTTGCTGGCTTTTTAAACCAATCATCTGGCTCGCTAACACTTGGTGATAATGAGATTAAGGCACCCGGCGTTGAGCGCGGTATGGTGTTCCAGCAAGGTGCGCTATTTGAGTGGCTTCCTGTTTCAAAGAATGTTGATTTTGGCCTTCGTATGAAAAAAGAAGATCCTGCCAAAAGTGCGGCATTGGTTGAAAAATGGTTGGATATTGTGGGGCTAGCTGGGTTTGGTGATACACCAACTTATCAGCTGTCAGGTGGTATGCAACAACGTGTGGCATTGGCAAGATGCCTTGTGAATGATCCTGATGTGATTTTGATGGATGAGCCTCTTGGCGCGCTTGATGCGCTGACACGCGAGAAAATGCAGTCTTTGATTCTTGAATTATGGAAAGAGACTGGCAAGACGATTATCATCATCACCCACTCTGTTGAAGAAGCGTTATTGCTAGGTGAGCGTTTATTTGTGATGGCACCGCGTCCGGGCCGTATTCATAAAGAATATCAATTACCATTCGCCGAACAAGGTCTGAAAACATCATTGCGCGAAATTAAGCAACAAGCTGATTTCGGTGAGGTGCGTGAGGAAATCTTGTCGATGATTTGGAATATGGAAGAGGAGATCATGAGCGGTGCTTAATTGGCTTTCTTACCATCGTGCAGATATTACTGCTGTTATTATTATCGGCCTTGTTTTGGCCTTTATCTGGTCTGTTTATGTCGGTCGCAAAGAGACAGCGGCGCGCGAGACAGATGAAGTTTTCGGTGATCCTGAGCGCACCAAAGGCGGCTGGTATTGGGCTGTCTGTGGTATTTCAGCGCTTATGCTGATTTGGTTTTATTTCTCGTGGGGTATGGGCCGCGCCTATTTCCCGCAAGCGGCAAATGAGCTGTGTCAGGTTGGCAAGCTAAATGAAGCTGTCTCGCCGATTAAGGCAAGCCTGCCGGTCAAATCTCGTTATTATAAATCAACAGATTTGGTTGTCCGCAATGGCGAACAGCTAGCTGATATCCAATTGCGTCTGCCGCAAGGTGTGTTTACGCCAGCTGAAACAGCGACATTGGTATCTATCACAGACCAGTCACAGACATTATTGGCTATCTATTCAGACCCTGCCAATCTGTCACCTGAGGCACAAAGTCATCTTGCTGATATTGCTGATCAGCTTGATGGTATCTCTGAGCGTCTTGGTGCTGGATATGATGGGCTTGTCCCAACGCAAGAAGCGCTGGATCAGCCGCCATGGGGCGTGACTGAAGATGAGATCCCAATCTTGCCAACAACGCCGCGCGGTGTGTTGTTTGATGTGGTATCTGCAGATGCTGCCGCCATTGCCAAAGATTATGCCTCTGTGCGCAATATGCCAGCAGATGCCGCAAGCATCATTGATGCGGTGAAAGCTGATATTGCCGCGCTGAAAGAGGCCAATAAGAATGGCTCGTTTGATGAAGCAACAGCCAAAGCAAGAGCAGATTATGTCAAAGCGGTTGAGCGTATTTTCCGCCGCCTTGATGATGGTGTGATCTTCCCTGCGGCAAGTCTGGTTGTGATTAATGAGGCTGTTAAGCGTCTTGATAATGCCATCAGCGATGCCAAAGGCGGGCTGAATTTCGTGCAAGGTGTCTTCTTGCCAGGTGAAGGTGTGGTGAAATCACGCACAATCTGTACAGAGCAAGGCTCAGCTAGATGGCTGCCAAAGCCATCTGATGTGATTGCCACTTTTGCGAAATTGGCAAATCCAAATCTTGAAAGCGGCGGTGGTTATAAAGGCACAACATTATTGTGGTGGAAGTGGCTAGCGATTGCTGATGTGGTTGATTTCCTTGTGCCTGATGGCTTGGTTGATATCTTGCCGGGCGCGTATGGTACACATGGGGCAGATGGCACATTCCAGCCAAATTATAAAGATCACTTGCTTGCCTTTGCACAAGGTGAGGTCTCGCTTGGCTATATTCCAATGCTGGATGGTCATATCTGGGATTCATTATTCCGTGTGCTTGTGGCGCTTGCGATTGGTATTTTGCTTGGTGTGCCATTGGGGATTTATATGGGCGTATCGCGCTTCTTTAAATCATTCTTTGACCCGCTGATTGAGCTATATCGTCCAGTACCGCCATTGGCATGGGCGCCATTGATTTTGACAATCTTTGGTATCCAAGATGATGGTAAAATCTTCCTGTTATTTATGGTGGCATTTGCGATTATGGTCATCTCTGCCAGAACAGGGGCGTCTGGTACGCAGTTGTCAAAAATCAGAGCCTCGCACTCTCTTGGTGCCACGAACCGCCAAATTTTGCGTAATGTGATTTTGCCAAATGCGCTGCCAGAAATTCTGACAGGTGCGCGTATTGCCATTGGTGTTTGCTGGGGTACATTGGTTGCCGCAGAAATGCTAGCTGGTACAACAGGTATTGGCTTTATCGAAAATGTGGCGAGAACCGTATCAGATTATGAGCTTATCTGGGTGACGATTTTGATTATGGGTCTATTGGGGCTAGCGTTTGATTTATTCATGCGCTTCTTGATCTCAAAGCTGATCCCATGGCGTGGTAAGGGCTAATCTCCCTTCCCCAAAAAGAAATCATGAAAAGGGCATTCTTTTGAAAAAAAGGATGCCCTTTTTTCATGACTGCACTAGGTTACTGATAGCAGGCAAGAGAAAGGGTGCAAGTGAATGGCAAAGGCGATGCCAAAACATATAGCTGTGATAGGGGCGGCAATTGCCGGGCTGTCAGCAGCATTGGCGGCGGCAAAGGCTGGTCATCATGTCACCATTTTTGGGCAAGCACCGCGTCATCTAGGCGGTGCCTTACAGCTGGCACCAAATGGGTTTGCCGCCCTCGCCCGCCTAGGGATAGAGGGTACAATCGCGCCGCATATGACAAGATTATCTGCGATTGAATTACGCTCTGCTAGAACCAATGGCTGTTTGAGCATTATTGATCATGAGGCGCCTGTCAGGCGTGACTATGCCAGTGTAGGGCGTGCGCAATTGGTATCAGCCTTGCTGGACGCGGCAGAGGCGCATAAGCATATCCAATTTGATGAGCGCCTGATTGAGGGGATAAAGGCAGGTAATAGGTCAGCGAGCCTTCAGATCAAAGATGAGATCTTATCATTTGATGTGATCATTGGCGCAGATGGCAAGGATGGCCTTGCGCGCCAGCTTATCAGCCCGCAAGCAAAAGAGGCCGCCACAAGATGCGCCCTTCGCACAGCGGTGCCAGCGGCCACATTACCACGCACATTTAGCGCCAAAAGATGCCAGCTATGGCTAGGGGATGGGTTTCATCTTGTCAGCTATCCCTTTGCCGATGGGGCTGAGGTGAATTTGGTATTATGCACCAAAGATAGCGCAGAGGAAAATCACGAGATGATTGCCGCACATGTGAAAGATAATCCAGTACTAGCTTGTCTGGCAGATGATGAGATCACATGGCATCGCACGCCCCTGCCAGAAGCAAGCCAGCTGGCAACATGGCGCAAAGGGCATGTGATTTTGGTGGGGGATGCCGCCCATTTCATGCCGCCCCATCTTGCACAAGGGGCAGGACAAACATTGGAAGATGCTGCCAGCTTGTATGAGGCGTTGGTGCAACATGATGATATGACATCAGCATTGAAAGGCTGGTCAGTGAGGCGTGCGCGCACCCTTGCGCCGATTATTGAGCGTGCGCAATCAACAGGCGCGCTGATGCGTCTATCTGGTCCGTTTTCACGTCTTCGTAATGCGGCTATCGAATTGGGAGGCCAGAGGCTGATTGAATCATGGCTGAAAAATATCTGGCATGCATAAGGGCTTTTGTGAAACCAAATCTTGGTTGATGTCGTAGATAGGGACGTTTAAAACCAATCGAAAGATACCCCTACTCGCCTATGCGCTTTATTGCTTCTTTTACAGGATTTTTATTTCTTATGAGCTTATCTGCTATGCCAGCTGGTGCGGCTGAAACGTCAGCCTATGATTTTTCATTCCCTGCGATTGATGGTGGCACATTGTCATTATCTGCGTATGAGGGACGCCCTTTATTGATTGTGAACACTGCCTCGCAATGTGGCTTTACCCCGCAATATGATGGCTTGCAGGATTTATATGATAGCTATGGTGATAAGGGGCTTGTGGTGATTGGTATCCCGTCAAATGATTTTGGCAAGCAAGAAAAAGGCGATGCCAGCGAGATTAAAGAATTTTGTGAAGTGAATTTCAATATCACCTTCCCGATGAGTGACAAGGTAATTGTCAAAGGAGATGAGGCGCACCCCTTTTACCAATGGGTGAAGGCGCAAGTTGGCTTTGCCGGGCGTCCGCGCTGGAATTTCCATAAATATTTGATCGGCCGTGATGGGCAAGTCGCAGATTGGTTTTCATCTGTGACAGCCCCTGATTCA
>WTHW01000070.1 GCA_011526395.1 Alphaproteobacteria bacterium | reverse complement strand
TGGCAGCGCGCGCCTCTGCCTCATCTGCTACATAGTCATTTGAGTAGCGCTTATAGGCAACTGCCCACCCAGCTCTTACCATGGCAGCGTTAATATCAATGCCGCGGTAATAGCATCTCATGATAAACCTCTTATATCTGTCAGTATCTATATGCTGACACGTTAATGTGGCTCGCTCACCTAATGCCTGGATAAGATAATCTCTTGCAAACTCCCCACATTTATAAGGGGCGGGGTTATGACAGCTCTGCCTGATTTCAGGCGCATCTATACCATGCAGTCTAATTCTTACATCACCGGCTCGAAGGCTATCACCATCTGTGATCTTTGTGATTGTAAAGCTATGAGATGAATAGCCAGCTTCAGAGGCCAATGCGCTGTGCAAAAAGGCGATGCAAAATAAAAATGACAAACCAATTCGTATGAACAAATTTTTCCATCCACAAAATAATAATCGTGTTGAGATTAAAACTCCTTTTTAACATTAGTATAAACTAATTCAAAAGGAGAACACCGATTATCAATTTGAGCAAAGCCTGTGACTATTGTTATTAGGCAAATAGAGGATGAAGCTGGCTCAATAAGATAGCCTAGCTATCCTTTTCGCCCGTCAGTCCAAAGTTAGCTGGAAGATATGGGTTGTCAGCAAGTGGATCATCTTCTGATAATTCAGCCTCATCTTCAACCCATGCGGTTTCTGGGTTCAATGTCATACTAACAGCTGTTGCCGCTTCAGGAACCGCTACAAATGGCCCTTGCGCTTCATTTGGAACAGACTCACGTCTTGTCATACGAAGAAGAACAAAGATGCCGAGTGCAAAATGCCCTGCGGCAATCATGCCATAATAGCCATAATCACCAAATATATCCATTGATATAGCAACCACTGGCGAGCCAACGATAGAGCCTGCACCATTTACCATGATCAAAGTTGATGCTGTGCCAACCATTTGCGCAGGGCTCAAAAAGTCATTCGCGTGGGCAATACATAATGAATATAACGTCAATGACAATCCGCCATATAACCCCATAACTAGCAACAACATGATAAATTCTTGTGCGCCTACAAATAATCCGGCACAGGCGATAACGCCTGATAAAAATGTCACAATCAAGATGACAACACGGCGATCCATAATATCAGATAGGCGGCCAACCGGATATTGGAGGACGAGCGATCCAATTGTCACAGATACCATGAAAAAGGCCACCTGTGACGGCGACAGCCCGATACGTGTGCCATAGACCGACCCCATCCCAAACATCATTGATGCCAATACGCCTTGAATGCCCATGCCAACAAAAGCAAGCGGTGAAATTTGAAATAAGCGACGAAGAGATGTGTTTTCTGTGACACTAAAATCTGGCGCTTTGCCGACTGTAATCAAAATAGGAACAACAGCAACCGAAACAGCCACAGACGCAACAAGAAATAGTGTTGCTGAAGCACCATCATCAAATCCGGCAAGCATCTGACCAATGCCCATGCCGCCCATTGTGATAATCAAATACATCGACAATATCTGACCACGTGTCTTGTTGGTGGCCGATGAATTGAGCCAACTCTCAACAACAATATACATGCCCGCATAAGCAAAGCCAGATAGGACGCGTGTCACACCCCACAAAACAGGATTCACCAAAATGATGTGAAGCAAAACAGCGGCTGATGCGATAGATGCCAACGCGCCAAAAACACGGATATGCCCCACGCGTGAGAGGAAATGCGGAACGGCAAGGGAGCCAAGGAATAAGCCAAGGAAATAGCCACCCATGACAAGGCCAGACACAAAAGTGCTGAACCCAGCATCAGAGGCGCGCACACCCAGCAATACAAGCTGTACGCCATTGCCGATCATAATCAGAGCGAGGCCAAAAAATAATGTCCAAGAGGATACTATGACAGAGAACATGTGACGCGTGTCCTTCCGACGAAAAATGCGACAACTTCTGAAACCGCTAAGGAAACAAAATTAGCGGTTTACACTCACTCCCAATCATTTATGTTTGTCACAATCCAAGAGAGGCGTCTCGCTAATTTTCGTCTTTCTATGGTCGCTTTTTTGATAAGTGACAATAAAAATCGTACAAGCATTTGAAATTAGCTGTTTATGAAGTGTTTTGGAGGGGAAAATGCAGATTGATTGGGCGAACCTAACAATTTTAGAATCAACAATGGGTGGCGTGTTAATTGGCCTCGCTGCGGTCTTGTTAATGGCTTATAATGGGCGTGTAATGGGTATATCTGGCATAGTCGGTGCAGCCATTACGGCATCAGATGGGCGCGCTTGGCGTATCGCATTTCTAATCGGTGTCATGCTAGGTCCAATCGGTTATCTTACTGCATTTGGGAATATAGAGATGACAATGGTGGCATCAACACCAATGCTAGCTCTTGCTGGGCTAGTCGTTGGTATTGGCACAGCCCTTGGTTCTGGCTGTACATCTGGTCACGGTATCTGTGGTATTTCTCGTCTATCACTTCGCTCGATAGGTGCCACAATCTGTTTTGTTGTGACAGGCATGATCACTGTCTTCGTAATCGGCTTATAAAGGAGTAGTGTCATGAATAAACAAGCATTATCAGCCCTAGTAATTGGCTTTCTATTTGGATTTGGTCTAGCGCTTGCTGGCATGTTGAACCCTGCAAAGGTTCAAGGTTTTCTTGATATTACGCGGATATGGGATCCGTCTCTTGCCTTTGTCATGGTGGGTGGTATCGGCGTTGCCGCTATTGGTTTTCCGATTGTGAAAAAACGCGGCGCTCCTGTATTGGCGCAATCTTTTAGCCTGCCTGAATTGGTGAAATTGGACAGACCGTTACTCGTTGGCGCTGGTCTATTTGGTATCGGATGGGGGCTTGGCGGCCTATGCCCGGGGCCTGCCATTGCGGTCCTTTCACTTGCCTTTTGGCCAGCTATTATTTTTGTTGCCTTTATGGTGCTAGGTCTTGTAATTGGCGCAAAGCTAAAGGCCTAATTCTTGCAAAAGTTTGTTGCTGATGTTCATTTTTTGATCATCCAGCCATTTTTTTGCCAGATCAAAATCACTGTCACCGGCTATTCGACAAAGTTCAGCTTGGAACGAAGCCGGTGGCGTCTTGATATTGTGTCGCCTCGGCATCATAACTGAAGATATCAAGTTCAAATGCTCCAACGTATTATAGAGTGCTGGCATGTCTCCTGTCAGATGATATGAAAACTCGCAATCCAATAGGCCGCCAACAGATTTTTTGAAATCCCAATCTGTGGCTGTCTGTGATGCGAGTTTTTCTCGCAACATAATGATGTTTTCTCTCAATGCAGTTCGGCTAGTTTTCTGTGCATTGGCTTTTTGCAAGATGCCCTCCAGCCTTTGAACAAAATCACCAGATGCTTGTGGCTGTGGCATAATCCGTGCCTTCTGCAATGCGATTACTTCAAAAGGCCATGCATTTTCCGCAATATATTTTGACCAGCCATCAATATGAATGGCAATGGGGCCTGCATTTCCATTTGGCCGCAATCTTGTGTCAATTTCATATAACATGCCAGCCGCTGTTTGGGCGCTCGCCCAGCTTATCAGGCGAGTTACCAGCTTTTGATAATAATGGCCGCATGATAAGCTCGTATTGCCATCTGACCATTCATCCATATCGCCATCATAGACAAAGATCATATCAATATCAGATTGCGGCGTTAATTTTCTCTGGCCTGCACGTCCCAGTAGTATAACGGCCATATTGCTTTTTTGAATCTTTCCATATTTTTGTTCAAATTCAGCGCGCGCAATTGAAAAGCTAGCGGACAAAGCCGCGTCAGCTAATTGTGATAAATACGCATAGGCATCGCTAGCTAAATCGGGATAGCTCAGAATATGGGTTGCCGCACGGAATTTTGCATCTCTGACAAAACGCCTCACTTCATCAAGTTGTAGCTCTACTGGTTTGTTGGTAATGTTACGCTCGATTGCCTCTTCAAAAGGCTCATGCTGATCAAGGGGGGCAAAAAAATGCTCATCAAGCATTTGTTCAAAAATGTGAGGGTTTTTTGTCAGCTCTTGCATCAAGCTAGGTGCGCTAATTGAAAAATTCGTAATCAGCTTGATGAGCTGTGGTTGATGATTGAGCAATGTAAGGATCTGAACACCAGACGGAAGTGCCTCAAGGAATTGCGCAAATCCCATAAAGAAATCATCTGGTTTATCTCCCACAGATAACTCTTTAATCAATGTCGGCAGCAAGATTTGTAAGCTGTCTCTTGCACGCTCGCTTCGCGTTGCAGCATATCTGCCTGACATCCAACTTTCTATCGTGCGTGATATCTCATCTGCGCGCATAAACCCGAAAGATTCCAAATAGGATATTTGCCTGTCTAATTCTGCAGGCCAAGATCCAGCGCTCACATCTCCTAAATGAGCGGCTATCATATCCTTGATGATTTGATGGCTTGCCGCTTCTTTTGTTCGCGCTTGCAGGTCACTTAAATATGTGAACAAGTCATTTGCACCTTCCATGCCAGCAAAAAGTGCGAATTTTTCAAATTCTTCCTCATTGGTCGGCATATGATAAATATGAGCATCACGGCAATATTGAAGGCGGTGTTCAATAGCGCGCCAATGCCAGTAATTCTCAGCAGACTCTCGCGCTTCAGATTTTGACAGGTGTCCTGCTTTTTCTAAGGCGAACAGTGCCTTATCCGTCTGTCCAATCTGCAATAATGGATCTTTGCCACCATGTAGCAATTGCAATAAATGGGTCATCATTTCAATATGTCTTATGCCAAACGCACCACGTTTCACATCAAAACCCAAGCCATTACCCGCTAGCGGCATATGGGTGACCCAATTCTTTAAATCATTCAAAATAGAGTAATCAAGTTGCCTGCGCCAAATGAAAGGCTTGATAGCATCTAAAAATGTCTGTCCTAATGCAAGATTGCCAGCCGCTGGCCTTGCCCGTATGAAAACAGCACGCTCCCAACTTCGGGCGATAGATTCATAATAGCTGATGGCAGCATCTAATGACAAAGCTATGGCAGTTGCTCCAGGATCAGGGCGAAGCCTTAAATCGACCCGCCATGCAAATCCATCACCTGTCTGAGTTTGGAATATTTGCACTAGCTCTCTAGTAAGCTTGACATATTTTTGAGGCTCGCTCTCGGCTTTCTTGCCATCATAGAGAATAATTAAATCAATATCTGATGAGTAATTGAGTTCAATAGCTCCTAATTTCCCCATGCCTAAAATGACGATGTCTTCGTTTGGCACTTTGTGCGTTTTGCATAAGAGACTTAGCACGCATTGCAACGCTCTATCTGCACATGCAGACAGGTAAGCGGATTGCTCTGATACATCTATCATGCCAGCTAATTCAGCAAGTGCTAGTGTGAAATAGGTGCGATGACGAAAGTAACGCAACAACGCCATCGCCTGTTCGGCGTTCTGTAATGTGTCCAATTCTTGCCGAAAAGACGAAAAGGCCTCTTCGATTATCTGATTTGTTTCACCAGATAAGGTGCGCGCCATATCACGAGGGTGATTGGCTGTTATTTTTTTTGCTATTTGATGTAAATGTGGTGATGCATAAAAAATGGCTGCTATCAGGTCAATATCTTCGAGGGATGTGCCAGCCTCAACAAGTTGCAGAGCATCTTTTCGCCATGCCTCAGCGATAATTGGATCACAAGGTAGCTGTGGGCGTGATAACCTCATTTGTTTTTCATTTACCTTCGATTGAGACATATCTCTTTTCAGACAATTGAAATAGGGAACGCTTAAGCCACTAGTATAGACCGCCCTTTTCGTATTTGGTCAAGGTGTCTTGCCCATCGATAGGTTGTTATGACTGAAGCAACTGCTAGGCCAATTCCCAGACCACCCCACACAGAGGCTGGGCCGAATCCCATATGGAACGCAAATATATAGGCGGTGCCAACACCCACACCCCAATAAGATAAAAGCGCAATGATAGCGGGGATTTTTGTATCATTGATGCCACGCAATTTTGCGCCCGCTATGACCTGCATCCCATCTACTAGCTGAAAAAGCCCTACGAAAAATAACATGGCAACTACAATCGGTAATGTTTCAGCATAATTCTCATCAGATGGCTGAATAAAAATTGTTGCAAGGCCTTCAGGATATAACAATAAGATAGCTGTCATTGGCACTGCAATAATACATCCCAATATATGCGCGCTCCATCCTGCCATACCGACCTTTTGGGCATTATTTTCACCAGCAGCTCTGCCAACAACTGACGCAGTTGCTTGCGACAGCCCCAATGGCACCATAAACGCCATTGCCGCTATTTGGTTTGCAATGCCAGCTGATGCAAGCGCGTTTGTGCCAAAGGTGCCAATCATAAAGCCGGCAATCACAAACATGCCTGTTTCACTCATAACAATCACAGCATTTGGAAGACCAAGCTTGATAATGCGCATCATAAGCGCAAAATCGATGCGCCATAATCTTGCAAAAGGATGAAACCCCCTAAAGTTTGGATGGAATTGCACATACAGCCCCATCATAATATTCATAACGAAATAGCTAGCTAATGTGGCAATGGCGATGCCACTTAGGCCGAATTCAGGGAGGCCAAATTTGCCATGTGCTAGAATGGGGTTTAGTGCCAAGTTCACTGTTAGCCCTGTAATAGTCACAATAAGTTGCATTCGTGTTTTTTGATTGCCAATGACAAAAAAACGGAACATCAAAAATAGGAAAAACTGAGGAATAGAAAGCGCTGTCCAAAATAAGAAGGGTTCAGCACGCGCGGCAACATCAGCGCCTTGTCCCAGAAAAGTCAGAACTGGCGCACCAAAGGCGACAAGCGGCATCGTGATAAGACTAAGTAGCATCACAATCACTAAACCTTGTCTGAAAACACGTCTTGCTTTTTGCGGATCACCACTTCCAATTGCCTGCGAGATAAGAGGGCTAGTCACAGCGGTTAGCCCTAAAGTGAAAAAGTAAAATGGTTGGTAATATCTTATAGCCAAAGAACCAGACGCTAAGTCAGGCACGCTCAACTGCCCCATCATGATAATGTCTGATGTCATAATGCCAAATGAAGCAATTTGTGATGCCACAAGTGGCACCATCAAGACAAACAGACGCCTAATCATGCTAAGAGAGAGATAGTAAGAGGGTATATAAAGTAAGTTCAACGCAGTCTCAAAAAGGTGAGAATAGGGCAGTAAGATCAAGGCTTAGTAAATGCTGGACAAAAGCGCAACGGCTTTTTATAACAGCCCTGGAATGACAGTCATTTATCATCCACATAAATGCGCTATTCGTAATGAACATCATAATCAACATTACTCTCATCCTTGACCTTGTATTGGCAATGTCAGATGGACGAGGCTTTTTGTAAGCAGAGGCTTTCATGATCAAATCAATTTTCTGGACTTTTATCAAACGCGGTTTACCGGCTATCATTGTGTTTGCTGGTTTTATTGGTTTGTTTAACTATCTGGTAGCAACAAAACCACAAGTGGCGTCTGAGCCTGCTGAACCTCAGATATGGACAGTAAAAGAGGTTGTTGTTCAAAATCAAAGCGCACAACCGGTTGAGACAGCTTACGGTACGGTTGAGGCATCTCGCAAAGCAGAACTTCGTTTTTCAGTGCAAGGTGAGGTGAGTTGGATTTCACCTATTTTGCGCAATGGCGCAGCCATATCCCAAGGCGAAGAGTTGGCAAGGCTTGATACAACACGCTACCAGCTAGCTCTTGATGAAATTCTTGCGCAAATTGCAGGAGAAGAAGCGCAAGGGCAGTCTCTTACAAAACAGCTTGATCTTCGCAAAAAAACTTTAGCCCGCACCAAGAGAATGGCATCACAAAATGTTGTGTCAGACGCTAATCTAGATGATGCCGAATTAGCTGTTGCTGTTACGGAAGGGCAACTCATTGCATCAAATGCACGATTGGCTCAATTGCGCGTGGCAGAGAGAAGCCGCCGCAAAGATATTGAAGATTCTTCCTTAAAGGCACCATTTGATGGGACCTTATCCAAAGTAGCTATTGGCTTGGGTCAGATTGCCTCATCAGCAATGCCAATCGCTCACATTACAGATCAAGCGTCCCTTGAGGTTCCATTCGTGGCAAAAGCAGAAATTTATGCGAACGCCCCTCAATTGTTGGGTCAGACTGTAGACATCACATGGCAATCTGGCGCGCGTGACGTTGCACTCGCCAAGGCCTTTATCGCTCGCACAAATGCAGAGCTAGATAAAATTGATGGCGGTGGTCGTCTTTATGCTGAGATTATCGATGCTGAGCAAACAGGGATTAGACCCGGCGCCTTTGTGAAGATTGATTTTGTTGGCCGCTCTTTTGAAAATGTAGCCATCATCCCAGAAGAAGCCCTATTTGGCGATAATCTTGTTTACATAAACGACAATGGCGTAGCGAGAGCGAAGATTGCGAATGTTGTATGGCGCGCACCGGGTGAAGTGTATGTGCAAGGAATAGCAGATGACACTAAGCTTATTGCAACAAGGCTTCCCGGCATTGGCGATGGTGTGCGTGTGCGCACCGCAACTCAATAACCAAGAAGGTGGATAGCTAATGTTTTCGTCTATGATTGAGTTTTTCGCACGCCACAGAACAGCTGCCAACATTGTCATGGTTGTGATGGTGGTCACAGGCATCATTTCTGCTGACAGACTAAATCGTCAGTTCTTCCCTGATGTTGATGTTGAAATTGTTGCTGTATCAGTCGTTTGGTCAGGTGCAACAGCAGAAGATGTTGATAGTAACATCGTCCAGCCGCTTGAGCCTGAATTACGCACAATTGCAAATGTAAAAAAAGTATCTTCAAGTTCATTTGAAGGCATTGCGCAAACACAGGTTGAATTTGTCTTTGGCACAGATATGCAAAAGGCACTTGCTGATGTTGAAGCAGCTGTGGGTCAGGTGGATTTTCCAAAAGACGCCGAAGCGCCAAAGGTCGTGAAGGGCGAATTTTATGATACGATTTCTCGTGTTGTGCTGTATGGCCCACTACCGCTTGAATCCTTGCGCTACTATGCTAAGTCCATCAAAGAAGATTTGTTGCAAATCGGTGTTGATAAAGTCGAGGTAACAGGTCTGCCAGATGAAGAAATCTTAATTGAGGTAAATGAATCTGAGTTAGCGCGACTTGGCTTGACACTTGGTTCAATTTCAAATGCGATTGCCGCAGTTTCAGTCGATGTGCCAGCTGGCCGATTTGCAGATGGTGCATTACGCGTGCGCTCATTGGGCTTGCGCAAGAGTGCGAATGAATATCGTGATATTGAAATTTTAACGCGCGCCGATGGAAGCCGTGTTGTGCTAGGGGATGTGGCGAAGATTACAGATACAATTGCTGACCCAGCAACATTGCAATATTATCGCGGTACCCCAGCTGTTGAACTACATGTACAGCGTGGCAAGACATCTGACAGCTTGACCGTTAATCAAACTGTTCAAAATTATATCAAAGAAAAACAGTCAGAAGTGCCAGAAAACCTAACACTAGCGCAACACGATGTGGCGGCGATGCTGATATCTGAACGTATCAGCCTGATGGTCAAAAACGGATTGGGCGGCTTGTTGATTGTTATGGCAGTTTTATTTGCCTTTTTATCTGGCCGTGTCGCATTCTGGGTTGCCGCTGGTATTCCAGTTGCATTTCTTGCGACTTTTTCAGTGATGCTCGTATCTGGTCAGTCAATCAATATGATTTCATTGTTCGGCTTGATTATGGCGCTTGGCATTGTGGTTGATGATGCCATTGTGATTGGTGAACATGCAGAATACCTAAAGCAAAAGCGTAATTTACCTATTCAAGAAGCATCAGTGCTAGCTGCAAAACGTATGGGCCCACCTGTGATATCAGCAATGCTAACCACTGTTGCCGCCTTCTTACCTTTGTTTATGGTGAAGGGTATTATCGGTGTCATTATTGGCGCTATTCCGGCAGTTGTCTGTGCAGTTTTGGTGGCATCATTACTTGAATGTTTCTTCATCTTACCTGCCCACCTTGCCCATTATGGTGGCACGAAAAAAACGGAACCATCATGGTTCAGACGCAACTTTGATGCTGGTTTCAACTATTTCCGCGATAAGCTTTTCTACAAGGTGGTAGAGGCGTCTTATAAGTTCCGCTATGTCACATTTGCATTTGCGTTTGGGCTATTAGTATTCGCAGTTGGCATGATGGCTGGTGGGCGCGTTAATTTCGTTTTCTTCTCTGCCCCAGAAGCTGACCGTGTATTTGCAAATATTACAATGGCTTCAGGATCTACGAGATCACAAACATTGGTCATGCTAGAAGAAGTGGAAAGAGCGCTTGATAAGGTCGAAGATGATTTAACGCCAAATGATGAAGAGCTTATTTCATTTGCCTATTCAAAAATTGGCGGCACATTTACAGCTGATCAGGGCGTGCCTTCAGGCGGCGCTAATGAGTTGCGCGCTGGTATGGTTATTGAGCTTTTAACAGCAGACCAAAGAGAGGTGCGTGTAGATGATTTTGTCTCAGCTCTGCGTGCTGAAATAAAGCCTATGCCTGGCCTTGAGCGCTTGCTTGTGCGTGCGCCAACAGGTGGCCCTCCGGGTCGTGAATTTGATTTGCGCCTGATGGGTGATGATTTGGAATTATTGAAATCATCTGCTTTAGAAATTGTACAAAAAGTGGATGCGATACCGGGTACCACCGATATAGATGAGAATCTAGATTATGGTGCTGAAGAGCGTATCATTCGCTTGACGCCATTTGGCCGCTCT
>WTHW01000261.1 GCA_011526395.1 Alphaproteobacteria bacterium | reverse complement strand
CGTAGTAAAATTGCGTGCTCATATCCGCTGTTATTTGTGTTGATGGGTCAGATGTTAACGTGAAGGTAATCGGTGTTTCCTGCCTGTAAAGTGAGTCCAAATCATTATGAAGATTTACGTTTGTAAGTGTGCCTGATGATAAACTATACTGACCTAATGGAATATCGCCAGAACTCGTTGTAAATGTCTCTGGGTTATAGCTGGGTTTTGTAAATGTTGTCACGGCTGTGTAATTGCGATCCATATCTGAAAAATCAATTGTTAAAGTTGTGTCAACCACTGCCGAACACCCTGTGCAATTCGAGCCTGAAACGTGACTTGCGGCTTGACTTGTTGCTGTGAATGTTGCGGTGCCGGTGCCAATCTCTGAGGCAAGGTCATTCCAACTAGAACTTGTCCAACCTGAAGATGAAGCGTAAGTCGTTGGCGCTTTCACAATGCGTGTGTTGTCCAGTGTATCTGCATTATCGCCCGTGCCATCGCCATCACTGTCAGCACTCTCTGTGTTGTCCAATGGGAAGGCATCACTGCTGTCTGGAACGCCGTCACCATCATCATCAGTATCGACAATATCAAGTGTGCCGTCACCATCGGTATCAAGCGTATCGGTAGTCAAGGGGTTGGGGTCAAGCGTATCAGCAACACCGTCGCCATCATCATCAGAGTCTGCATTATTGCCTATACCATCGCCGTCAGTGTCAACACTCTCTGTGCTATCAAGGGGGAAGGCATCTGCGCTATCTGCAACACCGTCACCATCATCATCTGTATCAACAATATCAAGTGTGCCGTCACCATCAGTATCAAGCGTATCGTTAACAAGAGGGTTAGGGTCACTGCTATCAGCGACACCATCGCCATCATCATCCATATCGGCGTTATTGCCTATGCCATCACCATCGGTATCAACAGTTTCAGTTGGATCATTTGGGAAAGCATCTGCGTCATCATAAACGCCGTCACCGTCACTATCTGTTGTAGAGGGATCGTTATTGGAGTCTTCGCTCACCGCGCTTGAAACGGTCTCAAGAACTTCATTTAATTCTTGCGTAATCTGATTATTCACGGCTTCGATGGGCAAAATAATATCCAATGAAACAGGCTCAACTGGTGCAGCAAGTGCGACAGATATATCGCTTAGCACTTGTTCCGATGTTACGGGGTCTGATGCCGCAACATTATCTTGCACAGCAACGGGTGCCTCTAAATTATTGTCAGCTTCACCTTCGGCATTTGCAACGGATTGCTCGGCGTTATTTGTCGTTTGTGTCTCTCTAGAAGATGTTGTGTTGGCTACATTATTGCCAGTTTCATTCTTGTTCTCTTCGTCATTATTCTGCTGTGAATTAGACTCAGTTTGTTCTGCATCAGCTTCGGTCTCATTTTGACCAGTTTTTTCAAGATTTTGTGGCGTAAAGACACTAAAAATGGCACCCAAAGCTTTATCATCTAGAAATTCTGGTGCCGATATAATGCCCGCATCATTGATACTCACACCAAAATTAGGCTTGGCTAATTCTTGAATAGATAAAAGGTTTTCGACATCTATCAAGCCTGTTAACAAAACAACAAAATCATCCCCCTCATTAACCTGTGCTAAAAATTCTGTGCCTCTAATTGTAACAGTGGCATTCGGCATCAGAACCTTTCGTTTCGATTTAATTGACTTCAAAAGACGTGGAGATGAAATTTTAACCGCACCTTCCAGCAATCTGGACGTGACATTTCGTTCTGATTCAGGGTCATAGACAAATTCATCGATTAGTAATTCTGTATTGGGAGCGATGGTAAGTGCCGTGCGGTCTTTTAGCAAAATCTGTGCTTTACTGTTTTGATCTGTGATGATCTGATCGCCAAACAGAAGCTTATCTCCTGCCCTCACTTGGCGCGAAATTGACCCGTAACGGAGTGTCAATGTGCCATCAAGTGCCGCCACGACTCCTATTTGCACTCTCTCTTGCGCAAGACAGGTCAAAGGCAAAAGTAACAATTTTATCAAAATTATGGAAAAGGCAAATAATCTCAATTTATTGACCCTTTAATGCGTAGCTTGCTTTAAGCACGACTTCACTTTTCGTGCTGGTAAAGCGATCAATATTGGATTTTGTTCGATTAACATCCGCGCGCAAGCTTACCTTAATGCCCTCTTTTATCTGCGGAAAATAGGAGTGAATAGGAAGTTGAGCTTCTAATGCCAGATTGAAAAGCGTGTCATGACGCCTTTTACTTGAATATATCATATCTGCCCTATCATATCTTTTTCTGGCTACACTTGCTTGCCCCAATATATTCAGCCCAACAAAGGATAAATTGGTATCAAGAGTAACTTTAGATTGATGATAAGCAAATTGTGATTTTGCCGCCTTTTTGCGATCAAAATCAAACATGGCACGAACAGGATGTTGACCGACCGAACCTATGCCAGACACTCCGAGTTTAAGTATATAGCCCGTTTTATCAGAATTATCTGCAAAATTAACATGGTCGAGATGTATTTGCCGACCAATGTAAGCTCTGCCAGTCAAATTTCTATTGAAAGCCGTAGGTATATAACTTTGAGTTTCAATGCCTAATTGATCCATAAAGCCACGTTCACGCACGCGCACACGAAGCATTTTCAGTGAGCCGAGCATCGGAGATTTATCGCCAACTATCAAATCTGCTGAGGCGCTATACACTTCATAATCTGATTTATTGTAAGTGTTGTAATCACGGCGCTGATGCGCAAGGTTAAGGCGCAATTTGCGTGTATCGTAAGAGTTAAACTGCTTTTCAAAAGACCCAGATAATGCTAGCCCCCGAAACTCCTGACGCGCGCCAGATACATCTATGGGTGATGATGGCAATAAAAGGCTATAGCTTGTTTTTGACGGCTTGTTTTCTGGATTTTGGCTAATGCCCGTTGTTAGATCAACAGATGCATACCAAGAATAGCCATCTGTCGCATTATTAACTTTGAGCAACAGCTCTTCGGCTCTCTTTCGCCTTGTGCTGTCCAATTCAGTTTGGCCAAGTAAATTTGTTAGAATGAGTTTTGCTTCTTGAAAATTACCAAGCTTAAATTTGACTTGTGCTGAAAGTAAGAGAGCAGAATAATTATTGGGAGCGAGAATAAGAAGCCGTCCCAAGGTGCCAGAAGCGCCTTTGAAATCCTTTAATTGAATTTGACTGCGAACTAATTCTAAATTCAGGGTTACGTTGGTTGGGTCTTCAAAGACTTTGTCGTAAAG
>WTHW01000064.1 GCA_011526395.1 Alphaproteobacteria bacterium | reverse complement strand
ATCTTTAATAATGCCTCACAGCATTGGAATCATATTCAATTCTGGGAAATGATGGGCCCAAATGGCAATGCTATGCCAACTGAGCTAGAAAAAGCTATCAACGAGAATTTTGGCTCAACAGAAAACTTTAAAGATGAGTTCTGTGCCGCTGGTGCAGCGCAATTTGGTTCAGGCTGGTGCTGGCTTGTTCAAGAAAGCGATGGCAGCTTAAAAGTGACAAAGACAGAGAATGGTGTAAATCCACTTTGCTTTGGTCAAACAGCGTTGCTTGGTTGTGATGTGTGGGAACATTCTTACTATATCGACTTCAGAAATAAACGCCCGGTTTATTTGACAAATTTCTTTGATAATTTGGTCAATTGGGAAAATGTTGCCTCTCGTATGAGCTAAGCAGCATTTATATTAAGATAATGAAAAAGCCCCTAAATTCATTTAGGGGCTTTTTTGCCTTAAAATGACCGCATTTTAAAGTTAGCGTGATAATGGTCAGGTTTGCATAAAAATGCTATTCGTCTTACCATAATGATAAGGTCCTGATTCTTTTGTATAAATGAGGATATAAATGGCAGTTCTAATCGGTATTTTTAGCTTTCTAGCACTCGGCATGTCAGATGGTGCGCAAGAATTCTCAAAGCATAGCGCTGGCTCAAAAGCCTATCAGATTGTTACACCGCGCGCCTGTCCGACTGGCTTGCGCGAGACAGGCTATAGCTGGTCTGTGGGTGGTGGCATCATGCTTAAAGAGCAAAATTTAGACGGCACTATTGGTCCAGTCTGTAATGATGAATAGGGTATCACTGATACCCTATCTCTCCTAAACAGCTGATTTATTCAACTGATTTGCGCCTTGCCATTTCACGCACTCTTAAACGCAGTGCCTGTAATCTGATAAAGCCATGAGCGTCATTGTGGTCATAATCACCTTGGCCTTCTTCAAATGTGACCAAATCTTCTGAATAAAGAGAGTTTGGTGATTGGCGACCTGTTACGATCACATTACCTTTGTAAAGTTTTAAGCGAACAGTGCCATTTACAACAGGTTGGCTCGCATCAATGGCGGCTTGTAGCATTTCACGCTCTGGGCTAAACCAGAAACCATTATAGACTAATTCAGCATAGCGCGGCATCAACTCATCTTTTAGATGCGCTGCGCCCCTATCTAACGTGATAGATTCAATCGCGCGGCGCGCTTCTAGCAAGATAGTGCCGCCTGGTGTTTCATAAATGCCGCGTGATTTCATGCCAACAAAACGATTTTCAACCAAATCAAGGCGACCAATGCCGTTCATGCCACCTAAGCGGTTTAACTCTGTTAGCAATTCAGCTGGTGTCATGGATTTGCCATCAATAGCCACAGGGTCACCATGATGGAATTGAATCTCGATTTCCGTTGCGACATCAGGTGCCGCTTCAGGTGAGACTGAACGGGAAAATACATATTCTTCAGGGCCAATCCAAGGATCCTCAAGCACTTTTCCTTCTGCTGAGATATGAAGCAAATTCGCATCAACTGAAAATGGGGCTTCACCTCTTTTATCCTTTGGCACAGGAATTTGATTGGCTTCTGCATAAGCGATCAATTTCGTGCGAGATGCCAAATCCCATTCACGCCATGGTGCAATCACTTTGATATCTGGGTTAAGCGCATAATAGCCAAGTTCGAAGCGAACCTGATCATTTCCCTTGCCTGTTGCGCCGTGGCTAACAGCATCAGCGCCAACTTCTTTTGCAATTTCAATTTGGCGCTTTGCAATTAAGGGGCGCGCAATGGATGTGCCTAGCAGATAAAGGCCTTCATATAGGGCGTTCGCGCGGAACATAGGGAAGACATAATCACGTACAAATTCTTCGCGTAAATCTTCGATATAGATTTGCTTAATGCCAAGCATTTCTGCTTTTGCTCTGGCCGGTTCAATATCTTCGCCTTGACCCAAGTCAGCTGTAAAAGTAATGACTTCGCAATTATAGGTTTCCTGTAACCACTTCAAAATCACAGATGTATCAAGTCCGCCAGAATAGGCTAGGACAACTTTATTGATGGATTGTGCTTTCGTCATAAGGAAACGCCCTCGTTAAAAATCTTAATCACAAGCCTTATGCAATATTATGCCAATTCACGCAAGTGAGGCGCAGGCCTATGACCAAGTGAGCGCCACGCACCAAACAAGCCAAGCAAGCAAGTCGCTCCAGCACCGATGATTGCTGTTGTGCCAATCACAAGAATATCTGGTGTGAACTCTGCGCGCAAAAACCCTGTGATAAGCGCAGCTGATGCAGCTGTACCGATAACAGATGCACAAATCGCCGTTAGCAGGCCAAGCAATGCATATTCCATCACCCATGCAATTAGGATATCTTTTCGCCGTGCGCCAAGCACTTTTAAAATGATGGAATCTGATAATCTCTGTGCTTCAGAAGATGCCACTGTGCCAGCTAGCACCGCAATGCCAGACACCAACGTCACAAGGGCTGTTAATCTGATAGCGCCGCCAAGCAAATCCAAAATGTTTGTTGCCGCGGCAACGGCCTCCTTCACAGAAATGGCAGACACATTTGAAAAAGCGTCTGTTACAGCTGTTTCAATAGCATCGATAGACTTATCATCATCCCCATAGGTTGTGGCTATCCAGCTATGGGGTGCGTTTTCAAGAACGCCGGGCGATAGGATAAACACAAAATTGATAGAGAAACTCTCCCATTCAACTTCTCGTGTATTGGCGATGGTCGCTGTGATATTGCGCCCAAGCACGTTAATGGAAACGGTATCACCTAAAGAGAGCTCAAAATCATCAAATGCTTCTTTTGACATCGATATAAGTGGCGGGCCTTGATAGTTTTCATCCCACCATTCACCTTCAATGATCTTGCCGCCTCGTGGCTGTTTTGCTTGCCATGTGATGGCTCTATCACCACGCAAAATCCATGCTGATTCTTCTGGCGGCGTTATGTCAGCCGCATCCACACCGGCTAGCGCAGAGACTCTGGCGCGTAACATAGGTGTCTTTTGCACATCGTAAATGCCAGCTGTCTGCGCTGTGATTTCATCAAATCGCGCAATTTGATCTGGTTGAATATCAATGAAAAACCAATCAGGCGCTTTATCAGCGACACGATTTGTAATTTGCTGATCAAGATTATGGCGCGTCAATGTTACGGCCACCAACACAGAAAGACCAAGCCCGAACGCGATAATAATCGCACGAAGAGGCGAGCCCTGCCGGGTGATAGCTGATAAGGCAAGGCGCGCTGGTACGTAAGACGGGCTTGGCAGGCGACGCATCAGCCTCATCACGCCCTCACCTAGCAGTGCCAGTAAGGCAAGTGCCATCAAGGCGCCGCCGATAAATCCAAATGTCAGACGTACATCTTTGGTGGCAATAAGTGCCAAAATCGTTAAGGCAATGCCAGCGGCAATAATGCGGATGATAACGCTAACAGGTGGCAGGCCAGTTGGCGGTGTGATAAGCGCGCGGAACAGCTGGCTTGCGCGAATATCTCTGGCGCGAGATAGCGGCAATAGGGTAAAAATAAAGGCTGTCAGAAGACCAAAACCACCAGCTACGGCCAGCGGTAGCGGGAAAATTGAAATAACAGGTGGCACCGAGATATATTGTGATAACACGGTCGCTGTTAAAGCTGGGGCGGTTGCGGCAATGAAAATGCCAATCACAACGCCAATCGAGGCGATAGCCATAATTTGCAAAAGATAGACGCGGTATATCAAAATGGATGGCGCGCCAAGACATTTTAAAGTGGCGATGACAGGCATTCTAGAGTGCAACCAAGC
Organism: Alphaproteobacteria bacterium; assembly: GCA_011526395.1. GTDB lineage: Bacteria > Pseudomonadota > Alphaproteobacteria > Puniceispirillales > Puniceispirillaceae > UBA685. Next base: position 6,973 of record WTHW01000064.1, on the reverse strand, counting down.
ACGAACTGCTGAGCCAACACCAAGCCCGCCAATTAACAGTGCCGTCAGGCCAACCAGGATAAGAAACGCCTCCGACCTTGCGATAAAAGTATCAAAACCCGGTGCTGCAGAGGAGACGTCACGAATTCTAGCGTGAGTGTCTTTTAGAGCTGTTTCTATTTCGCTTTTGATGAGCTGTGCTGAAGCTGGATCATCTAGTAGGATTTTCGAGCGAAAACTAATGAAAGAGCCTGGTTTGACGAGGCCTGTTAGGGCTACAGTTTCTTGCGATACCAGAACGCGAGGACCAAAACCGCCAAAATTCACTGATCTGTCAGGCTCTGAGACTAAAGTGCCTGCGACTGTCAAATTTGCATCACCTAGCGTGACCTCATCACCGATGGATAATTTAAGTGTTCTCATCAATGAGGGCTGCAGTAAGGCACTGCCTGTTTTTAAGCCATCTGCTAGATTGCTTGGACCGTCAATCTTTGCATTACCAACAAGTGGCCATGATTGATCTACCGCTCTCAGCTCAACTAATTTGCGTTCATTATTGGCTGGATTTCTTAACATGGCGCGCATTTCAATCGTGCTTGAAATAGTGCCGTAATCTGAGACTGTGTTTGTGATAACCTCATCAACTGGTGTATGGCGTGACGAGATCTCCAGATCACCACCCAATAAAATACGCGCATTATCGCCGATGCCAGAGCGCATTGATTCTGCAACAGAGCCCACCGCACCGATTGCAGCCACGCCCAATACAAGCGCTGATAAAAAGATACGGAATTTCGACAAGCTGCCCTTCATTTCACGGCGTGCTAGGCGCCATGCTAATGACCAGCTTTGGTCAGATTGCGTGATGGCAGTGCGTGTCATGCGCACACCTCATCACTCACAAGCTTGCCATCTTCAATGGTAAGAACGCGCTCGCACTGGTCAGCCAAAGATACATCATGTGTGATAAGAATAAGAGCGGCACCAACTGATTTTGTGGCCTCAAATAAGGTTTCAATTACAAGAGCGCCTGTTTTGGAATCAAGATTACCTGTTGGCTCATCTGCAAGTAAAATGCGTGGCTTTGGCGCAATAGCTCTGGCAATCGCGACACGCTGTTGCTCGCCGCCAGATAACTGGTCAGGTAAGTGATTTAGACGATGCCCAAGCCCCACCTTTTCCAATGCTTGTGCTGCAATATCTTGCGCATTTGAATTGCCAGCGAGTTCCATAGGCACAGCAACATTCTGAAGCGCCGTCATCGAAGGGATGAGGCGAAACGCTTGAAAAATAATGCCAACATTATCTCGCCGAAGCGCGGCCAATTCATCTTCTTTCATTGTGGTGATATCATGACCAGCTAATGTGACAGTGCCACCCGTTGCTTGCTCCAATCCTGCCATAATCATCAGCAAGCTCGTTTTACCAGCACCTGACGGGCCCAATATGGCGACATGTTGCCCTGCTGGCACAGAGACTGATATATTCTTCAGAATATCAGTCATATGGCTTTTGGCGCCAAGTTGTAGCTGTAAATTATCAAGTGTAATGACATCAGATGTCGTTGTGTTTTGGCTGTTAGATGGCGAAGTCATTTCAATTATCTATCCAGTTAGAATGTCTTATGTTTTGCCTGATATGCTTGCAAATCAAATCACGGCGACTTACATCAGATCTATGATGGAAAATCAACGTATTCATACCAGAAACGGTCTATTTAATAAAAGTGAAACCAATATCGATGCAAGCTCTATCTATTACGCGTAATCTTTATCGTCAGTTCATAATTTATGCGCTTGTAGTATTGGTCTTTGCTGGCCTTAATACCGCCAAGGCCGAGCCGATAAAAATACTGGCTCTAGGGGACTCGCTAACAGCTGGTTATGGGCTTGGCCCTAGCGAAGGTTTGACCGCGCAGTTGCAAGCGCAGTTGGATAAATTATATGGCGACGATAAAATTCTCGTTATCAATGCCGGCGTATCTGGCGATACAACAAGAGGCGGTCTAGCAAGGCTTGATTGGGCCCTCGCAGATAACCCTGATGTGGTGATGGTGGCGCTTGGCGGCAATGATATGCTTCGCGGTCTTGAGCCATCTGAAAGCATGGAGAATTTAAAAAATATTCTATCAAAATTGCAAGATGCTGGTAAGCCAACTTTGCTTGCTGGCATGTTGGCGCCATCAAATATGGGTGCGCGTTACACGCAAGAATTTGATGCTATATATCCTACATTGGCAGATGATTTTGATGTTATCTTCTACCCATTTTTTCTAGAAGGTGTGGCTCTTGATCCAAATTTGAATTTGCCAGATGGCCTGCATCCTAACGGTGAAGGTATTGCCATTATGGTTGATGGCCTTATGCCATTTGTACAAGCGTTGATTGAAAGGAAGATGTAGATATGGAAAAGCGTGAGGTAACAGCATCTGCATCTGAAGAGACTGTATCAACAAATGCCATTATAGCAGCTCGCATGCTTGGATATGGCGGCTTGCTTCCCTTTTTGTTTTTAGCAGGTGCCGTTGTGCTAGGGATTAGGTTGCCACTGGCGCCAGCACCGTCATTGCTTGTTGGTTATGGCGCAATCATATTATCATTTATTGGCGCGCTTCATTGGGGGGTGATGCTAAATGCCACTCAGCCAAAAGCAAATTACTTCATCTGGTCCATTATGCCAGCTTTGCTAGGATGGGCTGCTTTAATAGCGCCGGTCTTGCTTGGAACAGGCCTATTAATTATCTCTTTTATTATCTGTCTTTTGGTTGATTTGCGCGCCATTAAAATAGGCTTATGGCCAGCATATATGCGCCAGCTGCGTGTGATATTAACAGTAATGGCTTGTCTATCACTAAGCGCTAATTTCACGCTATTGACGTTTTAATTCACAAGATAGCTTAGGACGCGGCCGATAGGGCTAGCAAGACGAATATTACCTTCGTTAATTGCGAATACGATACATTCACCATCATCATCTGCGATAGGCTGGTGTGTTGCGCCCGTTTCCTGAATCGCAATATCACCTGGGCCAAAAGCGCCCGTCTCATCAGTAAAGCCGCCAGCAAGTACTAATGTGACTTCAGTGCCTTCATGTGAATGCACAGGGATGGCAGTGCCTGGTGCGATCCGATAGATATTTGCTTCAACTTCGGTGCCATTAAACTTAATGCGGCACTGGCTTAAGCCCTTAGAGATACGACGCCAGCTTTTATCACACGCTAAATCAGGGATATAATCTGATAATGGGCGCGGTAAGTGGTCTACCGATACATCCGCTTTTGCAGATTGCGGGAATGATAGGATGTTATCTTGTTCAGGGTTTGAGGCTGCCTGATCTTTTGTCGCTTCGATTGTCTCAATTTCAGCCATCACAGCATCTAGCGCGCCTTCAGATAAAGACACAGGTTCGCATTCTTCCAAGAGCACACCGCCCAGCTGAAGCAACATGCGCAATTGCCGCGCACTTTCTTTGTTCAGGCTGATATGAGTCTCAACAAGTATTTCTAGGGGCCGGTCGAGTGCGCCTGTGGCATAATCAAGCAAAAGTGCTGAAATCACCTCGTCCTTTTTCATATTTTGTTTTTTATTCTGCTCGTTCATGGAAACCAGCACTACCTTTCAACTTCATCCAAATTGGCGCGCAATCTTGTCAGCGCCAGTCTTATACGAGATTTCACAGTGCCAAGTGGCAAACCACTCTCTTCGGCTATTTCTCGATGTGACTTTTCTTCGTAATACGCAGCAAAGATCATTTTGGCTTGCTCTTCAGGCAATTTTTTCATTGCTTGACGTAATTTATCTTCTTCTTCGTTGCGATTTACCGCATCAAGACCTGTCTCTGGCTGCTCAGGCATCATGGCAGGATCTAGCATATCAGGCAGTGGTCTGCCATCTTTGCGAAGTCTGTCAATACGCTTGTTACGTGCGATTGTGAAAATCCACGTACTCGCACCCGCTTGAGAAGGGTCGAAAGTTTCGGCTCTGCGCCAAACCATAATCATGGCTTCTTGCGATAGTTCCTCAGCTGTGGACATATCAGTGCCAAGACGCAATAAAAATGATTTGATACGCGGTGCAAAATAAGAAAATAGAGTCGCAAAGGCCGTTTTGTCTTTATAACGACCAACGCGTGTCAACAGCTCATCCAACTCTGAACGGCTGCTGACATTATCATTTACAATGCCAGTTCCCATAGTTGTATTAAACGCCGGCACAGAGCTTGTTACAAGATCAATTTTCCGCATATTGGAAATGTTTTCCATTAATTCAATCCAACTCGTTGAAATGGTTTGATAGTTTTTACGTCGCAAACCATAACAATCCTTCACATCACATCTTAAAATAGCGTCTGTTGAGGCTATTCTCAAAAATCTAATGCAAAATTGATTCATAAATCGGGAGTTTTTTTGCATGCTGGAAAAGGCGTTGTAAAAGCGCTCTAGCTTCGCAGTACTAAATTTCACCATATCTTTTTGCAAATATCTAATCACTTTGGTAAAACAAAACTCGAGATAAGAGCCTGTCTAAGGCATGAATAGCCATAAAAAGTGTCAAAATATAAGGATGACTAGCATGCACGCTAACACCACATCTTCCAAAATGTTGAATTTAGAAGTGTCACACTCAGTTGGCGCAACAAAAATGCGTTTATCTCTATTGGCTTTGGGGCTTTTCTTCTGTCTGGCTTGGCAGCCAGCAACAGCAAAAGTTGTTGAAATGGACAATTTCAAAGATTGGTCAGTCTATCGCGATGATAGCGGGGCTGAGCGTCTTTGCTATATGTCATCTGTGCCAAAGAAGTTGCGCGGTGATTATGATCGCAATAACCGAGGCGAAACACGCGTGTTCGTTACGCATTTTGGGAAATCAGATCGTAATGTGGTGTCTGTGTTAGCTGGTTATAAGTACCAGAAACAAAGCGATGTTACATTTAACATTGATGGCAATGAGACTGTGTTATTCACGCAAGATAATCGCGCTTACTCATTCAATGAAGCAGATGATACGACGCTTGTTACGCGCATGAAACGTGGCAATAAGCTTGTGGTGACAGGTATCTCTAGCCGTGGTAACAAGACCATTGATGAATATTCTTTATCTGGCTTTACCAAAGCAAAGGCGCTTTTGGATAAATTATGCAAGTAGCATCACAAACAACACTTCAAGATTCTCCAACAGCAGACGAAACAGCGTTTTCGCGCCAAAGTTTACTTGGCCTAAATCTTGAAGAAGTTGAAGAGATAGTAACCTCGCAAGGCTTGCCACGCTTTCGCGCGCGACAATTATGGCGACGTGTTTGGCGTCATGGTCAAACCGATTTTGGTGATATGACTGAACTTGGGAAAGACGCACGAGATAAGCTGTCTGCTGTTTGTCAGGCTGACCGGCCAATGATCACAAACCGTCAAACATCAAAAGATGGCACCATCAAATGGCTTATCAGATGCGATGATGGCCAAGAAGCTGAAATGGTTTACATCCCCGAAGATGACAGAGGCACTTTATGTATCTCCAGTCAGATTGGATGCACTTTGACCTGCTCATTTTGTCATACAGGCACACAGCGCCTTGTGCGCAATTTAACAGCTGCTGAAATCACGGGCCAAGTTTTGCTGGCAATGGATGAATTAGGTGATTGGCCTGCTGGTAAAGAGGAAAGACGATTAACAAATATCGTGCTGATGGGAATGGGCGAGCCTCTTTATAATTATGAGTCTGTTAAAAAGGCGCTCTCTTTGATTATGTGGGGCGAGGGGCTAGGCCTCTCGAAACGCCGTGTGACATTATCAACATCAGGGATTGTGCCTGAGATTGAAAAATGCGGTGACGAACTAGGCGTTAACCTTGCGATTTCTTTGCATGCTGTTCATGACGAATTGCGCAATGAGTTAGTGCCAATTAATCGCAAATATGATCTGAAAACACTCATTGATTGCGTGCGCCGCTATCCCGTTTTGTCTAATGCAAGGCGTGTGACATGGGAATATGTGATGATTAAGGGGGTCAATGACTCACCAGAAGATGCGCGCAGGCTTGTGAAATTGATTAAAGGGATCCCGTCCAAAATTAACTTAATTCCCTTTAATAAATGGCCGGGGAGTGATTATGAATGCTCTTCTGATGAAGCGATAGATGCTTTTGCCAAGATTGTTATGAAAGCTGGTTACGCCAGCCCTGTTCGCAAGCCACGCGGTCAAGATATCCTAGCAGCTTGTGGTCAGTTGAAAAGTGAGTCTGTGCGTTTACGAAAATCACAAATGGCAGCGCTTCAACAGGCCGCAAAATAACTGACTTCAAGGCAATCTCTTCGCCCTGAAGTTTGTCTTGAAAATGTCACATTTGGTGATTACATTGAAAGCATCTGAAATGTGCAATAATTTGTCAGGAGACAATCAAAATGCAAGATAATCGTTTCATGAATGCCAGTGCAGCGCAGGCAGCATCGATTGATGTTGGTCTTCGTGCTTATATGCTTGGTGTTTATAACCATATGACAACAGCTTTAGCGCTTACTGGTTTTGCAGCTTTCGCGACAAAATGGGCGGTTTTATCAGTGCCAGGTGTTGGTCAACTACTTTTCGGATCACCTTTGGCATATGTCATCATGTTCGCGCCGATTGGTATGGTGCTATGGCTCAGCGTCAGAATTAATAAGATGTCTGCGCCAAAAGCGCGCAACTTGTTTTATGCCTATGCCGCCATTATGGGTATTTCGCTTTCAACAATATTGCTAGCCTATACAGGCTCATCTGTTGCACGCGCATTCTTTATTACCGCTGGTGCTTTTGCAGGCCTATCTATTTATGGCTACACAACAAAGCGTAATTTATCAGCGTTAGGCTCATTCCTAATGATTGGTGTTGTTGGATTGTTATTGGCATCGATTGCCAATATTTTCATCGGCTCAACTCAAATGGAATTTTTGATTTCAATCGTTGGCGTGTTCTTATTTGCTGGTCTTACCGCCTATGATACACAGCGTATCAAATCAATGT
>WTHW01000160.1 GCA_011526395.1 Alphaproteobacteria bacterium | reverse complement strand
CAAAGCAATAAGCAACAAGATACTGTTTTTGACCACGCTTAAAACTCTCAACCAATAGCTTATCAGACGAGGGCAGGCCAGAGCGATGTTTTTGTAAGGAGAGCCAATCATACACATCTTTTGGCATATCAGCTAATTGCGCCTCATCATGCATTAAGTTGCGCACCATATCTGCCAAATTTTGTGATAAGGGCAGGCGGCCTCCGGCATAGGCAGGCACTTTTGGTTCTGTAGCTGAACTCACAACGGCATTCACCATATTGCCCTTAATGCCAACATATTCAAGCATCCTGCCAGCAAAGATAAAATGGTCACCGCTTAACAAAGATTGCACAAAATATTCTTCAATTTCACCCAAGACAGGCCCATTCTTCAGCCGCACCTTCATAGTGACCGTCTCGACTATAGTGCCAATATTCATCCGCCATCTTTGTGCGATTTTGGGGCTTGTGATACGCCACAGCCCGTCTATACCGCGCACCAGCCTGTGAAATTGCTCATAATGGGAAAGCGCATAACCACCTGTTGCAACAAAATCCAACACATCATCAAATTCTTGGCGTGACAATGCGGCATAGGGCGGGGCGGTTATAACGCTCTCATACAGCTTATCAGCATCAAACGGCGCAGTGACCGCACATCCAATAATATGTTGTGCCAGCACATCTAATGCGCCGGGATGGTCACTATTATCATCCAATCTCATAATGTCCACACAATGAATGGCCGCCATGACCTCAAGCACCTCGAAACGATTGGCAGGAACCAATATCGCTTTTGAAGGTGCATCTAATCTGTGGCCAGCGCGCCCAATTCGTTGCACCAGCCGCGAGACGCCCTTTGGGGCGCCAATCTGCACAACCAAATCGATATCTGCCCAATCAATACCAAGATCAAGGGAGGATGTTGCCACCACCGCATCTAGCTTGCCATCTGCCATAAAGGCCTCAACTTTGCGACGTTGCGCAACATCTAAAGAACCATGATGAAGCCCAATTTTCAAATTATCATCATTGGCAAGCCACAGCGCTTGAAACAGCAATTCAGCTTGCGCTCTGGTATTCACAAAAACCAAAGTCTTTTGATGGTCTCTGAGAAGCTGATAGATATCTTCAATCGCATAATGTGCTGAATGACCAGCCCATGGCAAATCTGCACGCGACTCAAGCATCGAGACTGAAATATCCTTTGTCAAAGGCGGCTGAATGATAGCCACCTTTTCCTCATCAGGACTTAACAGCGCAGAAAACCGTCTCGGATTTGCCACTGTCGCAGATAGGCCAATCGCTTGAATATCTGATTGCGTATCCTGATGCCTCATCGCGCGCATTTTGGCGAGGCTTAAGGCAAGTAAATCACCTCGTTTGGTGCCAGCAAGCGCATGTATTTCATCAATAATAATGGTCTGAAGATTGCAAAAGATATCGCCCGCTTCCGGCCAGCCAAGCATCAATTCCAAAGATTCTGGCGTTGTCAGCAGGATATGAGGCGGCCTTTGTCTTTGCCGGTTTCGTTTTGATTGGGGCGTGTCACCTGTGCGTGTTTCAATGGTAATCGGCAATCCCATCTCATCCACAGGCGCTTGCAAGTTGCGCGCAATATCTGTTGCCAGTGCCTTTAGGGGGGAGACATAAATCGTATGAATACCCTCAAAAGGGCGCGCTGATAAATCAACCAGACTAGGCAGGAACCCAGATAAGGTTTTCCCAGCACCTGTTGGTGCAATCAGCAAGGCCGACTTGCCTTGTTGCCACTGATGGATGATATCTAATTGATGCTGATGTGGTTGCCATCCTTTGGCATGAAACCAACTTTGAAATAAATCAGGCAAATCTCTCGATGAAATCATCTTTGCATCACTATGCTAAACAGTTTAAAGTTCCATACTGACTTATAATTCGTATGAAGTGCGTCTAGTCCTATCTACAATAAAATCTCTTGCCCAAGGAACCTCTTTCATGATTGAGCTTTATTATTGGCCCACACCGAATGGATATAAGATTTCAATAGCCCTCGAAGAATTGGGGCTAGATTATGAGGTAAAGCCTATTAATATCGGCAAGGGAGACCAGTTTGCGCCAGAGTTTCTAGCCTTCTCACCAAATAACAGAATGCCAGCCATCATTGATCATGATGGGCCAGATGGCGCGCCGGTTAGCATATTTGAATCAGGGGCAATTTTGCTCTATTTGGCGCAAAAGACTGGCAAGCTTATGCCATCTGCTACCAGAGAGCAGATTGAGGTCACAGAATGGCTGATGTGGCAGATGGGCGGCTTTGGCCCCATGTTGGGACAGGCGCATCACTTCATTAAATATGCAAAAGAACATAATGCCTATGGCATTGAGCGCTATGGAAATGAAGCAAACCGTCTTTACGGAGTCCTTGATAGACGCCTAGAGGGGCGTGAATTTATCGTTGGCTCAGAGCTTACGATAGCAGATATTGCCATTTTGCCATGGACACGCACCTATCAAGACCAGCATGTCGATATAGAAGAGTATCAAAATGTCAAAACATGGCGCGCGCGGCTATTCCAAAGACCTGCCTTTCAAGCAGGATACAAAGTAGGCGCAGAATGGCGCGAGGATCTTGCAAAATTAACAGGGGCAGAGTGGGACAAGATGTTTGGTATGGGGGATGCCAAATCATAAATATCTCAAACCATTTCTTACAAGACTATAGATAAAATTGACCAAATAACATGAATGTCAGTGACTGGGCCTATCCACAAAAGCAAGGGTTATATATTGCACCGCTAGATGCCTATATTGACCCTGTGCAACCTGTGGCGCGGGCGCTTATCACGCATGGTCACGCTGATCATGCGCGCGCTGGTCATGGCCATGTAATTGCCACACCGCAAACGCTCGATATTATGGCGCGCCGCTATGGCGACGATTTTGCTGCCAAGACAACCTCTATGGATTATGGCAAGACGAGGCAGCTTGGCGATTGCCAGCTATGCTTCATCTCAGCAGGCCATGTACTTGGCTCAGCGCAAATCTGCATCACCCATAAGGGCAAGACGCTGATTGCCGCTGGTGATTACAAACGAAAATATGACCCTACAGTCATCCCGTTTGAGGTGCGCTCTTGCGATGTATTCATTACAGAGGCAACATTTGGCCTGCCAGTCTTCACGCACCCAGACCCTCTTGATGAGATAGCAAAATTACAAAAAATCAGAGCGCTATTTCCCGATAGAAGCTGTTTCATCGGCGCCTATTCTCTTGGCAAGGCACAACGTGTCATCAGCCTGCTACGCCAATCTGGCTATCATGACCCCATCTATCTTCACGGCGCGCTCCAGTCATTGTGCGACTATTATCAAAGCCAAGGTATAATGCTTGGTGATTTGTCGCCATTACCCGAAAAACCACGTGGCAAGTCAAATAAAGAGCTAGCTGGTCACATTATCATGGGGCCACCATCTGCCATCGGAAGCCCGTGGGCAAACAGGCTGCCAGACCCTATCATCTGTTTTGCCTCTGGCTGGATGCAGGTAAAGGCAAGAGCCAAACAACGCTTTGTCGAAGTACCGCTCATCCTCTCAGATCATGCAGATTGGCATGATATTTTAAAAACCATCGAAGATGTGAACCCTGCCGAGGTATGGATAACGCATGGCAATGAAGAGGCGCTTCTTCACGAATTGCAAAAAAGAGGCAGGCCAGCAAGAGCGCTTCACATGGTCGGTTTTGAGCGTGATGAAGGAGATGAGGGGTGAGGGATTTTACAACGCTTCTTGAAAATCTTGTCTTCTCTCCGGGACGCAATGCCAAATTGGCACATTTGCAAACATGGCTAAGGGCAACATCTGGTAGTTCTCGTGGCTATGGCGTTGCGGCGATCACAGGTGATTTGGAATTGCCTCATGTGAAAGGGAAAATGATACGCGACCTTGCCTCACAAACAACTGACGAGGTGCTTTTTGCGCTCTCCTATGACTTTGTTGGTGATTTAGCAGAAACAGTCTCTTTATTATGGCCAAGTGACAATCACGCCAATGATATCACTTTCACCCTATCAGACATCGTAGAGACCTTAGAAAGTGCCACACGCGCTGAAGCTGAAGCTCATATGACATTCTATCTAGACAGGCTTGACCAGCCACAAAGATGGGCGCTCCTAAAGCTGGCAACAGGCGGCCTTCGTGTTGGTGTCTCGGCGCGTTTGATGCGAATTGCACTCGGCCAAACATTCCAAAAGGCTGTTGAGGATATAGAGGAAATCTGGCCGTTAATATCACCGCCCTATGATGATTTATTTAACTGGCTTGAAGGGCACGCGCCCAAACCTCAATCAGAGGGCAGGGCTGTCTTTAAGCCCTTAATGCTAGCGCACCCGATTGATGAGACTGACAGGCAAAAACTGGATTTATCTCACTTTCAAATTGAATGGAAATGGGATGGCGCCAGAGTGCAACTTGTCTCAGCCGAAGATGGTGTGCGCCTTTTTTCACGTTCAGGAGATGATATCTCAAACGCCTTTCCAGAGCTTGTCAAACCATTGCCACAATATGGCGTGCTAGATGGCGAATTATTGGCTGGCACGCCTGATAATTTGGGCTCATTTAATGAATTACAGCAACGCCTTAATCGCATAAAAGCATCACAAAAACTGCAAAATGATCATCCTGTTTTCATCAGATGCTATGATATCTTGCAAAGGGGGCAGACTGATTTGCGCAAACAACCCTTAACTGACAGGCGCCGCCAGCTAGAGGCGCATCTTGAGAGGCTTCAGGCAGATTATCTTGATATCTCACCTCTCATTTCAGCCACAAGTTGGGATGAGCTAGCGCATCTTCGCCAAGAATGTCGTCATGACCCTTTAATTGAGGGGGTGATGATAAAACAAAAAAAAGCCCCCTATCAATTTGGGCGCATAGCAGGGCAATGGTATAAATGGAAACGTGACCCTTATTTTGCTGATTTGGTGATTATGTATGCCCAGCGCGGTCATGGCAGGCGGTCATCAAAATATTCAGATTTCACCTTTGGCGCATGGCAGGACACCGATGATGGCCGCCTTTTGGTGCCAGTTGGCAAAGCCTATTCAGGCTTCACAGATGCAGAGCTTCAAAAGTTAGATAAATTTGTCCGCGATCATACAACCGCAAAATTTGGCCCTGTCAGAGAAGTTGAACAAAAGCTTGTCATAGAAGCTGCTTTTGACTCCATCCATCTCTCAAAACGTCACAAAAGCGGTGTTGCTATGCGCTTTCCGCGCTTTCATGCTATTCGGTGGGATAAAGACCCAGAAGAGGCTGATACATTGGCAAATTTACGAAAATTAGTCACTTAAAAGAGCTTATGATTGCTTCTTAGCCTCAGATTTGCATCTTTGAGAGCAATAGCGAATGCTCTCCCAATCACGCGCCCATTTTTTACGCCACGCATATGGTTTTTGGCAAAATTCACAAATTTTCTGCGGTAAATCGCCTTTGCGTACCATTTTTGCCATGCCATATCCTCATCTTATCAAGTCGGGCGTTGTTCACCTTGATATATAAGCGTGCAATCACCAAAAACGACCTGTTGAAAGACAGATTCTTTGCATCTGTTCCATTCTCTTGTCCCTTGACCAGAAAATTCACCGCGCCACACAATCGCCAGCATTAACACAGCGATTAAGACATAGATAATTATCCTTGTATCTTTCATGACATTTCCTCGTCTGATAGTGGATGATCCCAATCAAATAAATGGTCAGCCATATCTTCCTCAGCGATATGGATCTCGCTTGTCACATTGCCTGCCACACAGTGATTAGCTGCTATCATGGCACTTTTGTCACCTGTAATCAGCGGGTGCCATTCTGGCAAATCACGCCCTTCATGAAGCCTGCGATAGGCACAGCTTTCAGGCATCCAATGCACTGCCTCTAAATTGTCAGGCGTCAGGATAACGCAATCTGGTACATGTTTTTTGCGCATCTGATAATTGGTGCATTGCGCTGTTTTTGTGCATAGCAACTTGCAAGACACATCTGTGTAATAAATGGCGCCTGTATCTATGTCTTCTAATTTCAGGAGACAACATTTACCACAGCCATCACACAAGGATTCCCATTGTGCCTCTGACATATCTTCTAATTTTGTTGTTTGCCAAAACGCTTTGCTAACATCCATGATAGGTTCACTCTAGTATGTTCAACATGTGCAAGGTAGGAAAATTATGATAAATGACAATCCTTGTATCACACATTCTATAATGAAAAAGTGCCAATGACCTCAAAATATGACGATGATACCATAGCTTTTGTGGGCCTGCCCGAGTTAGCTGTCACGATTGAAGATGATATCATCATATCTGATGTTTTTGATGATATATATTTTAATCGCGCACAAGGATTACAAGAAAGCGAATATGTCTTCTGCGAAGGGACAAAACTTGCTGAATTATTGCGCGAGAGAGATCATATCACTATCGCTGAAACAGGCTTTGGCACAGGCTTGAACTTCCTTTCGGTGCAGGCTTTGCGCAATGCCATTAACCCTGCTTGCCAGATTGATTATATCAGCTTTGAAATCTGTCCCCTCACAGCTGATATCATCACAATCGCCCATCGCCCCTATGCGTCTATTCATGACGCATCATCGCGCTTATGCAAGGCACTACCACCGCGCTGGCCTGGTTATCATAAAGTTGTGATGGATGAGGGGGCAACACATCTTCACCTCTATTATGGTGATGCAAATAAACTCATGACAGACTTGTCATTCACCGCTGATATCTGGTTTTTAGACGGGTTTAATCCTGCTAAAAATGACTCATTATGGCACGAGGCTCTGTTTGCCAATATCTCTCGGTTGAGCGCAGATGATGCGCGTCTTGCCACCTTTACAGCCGCCGGTTTTGTGAAACGTGGCCTCATACAGGCTGGCTTTGACGTTGAAATGCAAAAAGGCTTTGGCAAAAAGCGCGATATGATAACAGCCCATAAAGCTGGTAACGCAATGAAAACGGCAACAAGACCACAATCAGCCATCATCATTGGCGGCGGTATCGCAGGAGCTAGCATCGCCTATGCGCTCCACAAACGCAATATAACCCCCATCATCCTTGAACAAGGAGATACGCTTGCCTCTGGGGCCTCTGGTAATGGGGCGGCGATGATATCAGCGCGCCTGCGCGTATTAAATGACGAAGCAGGGCGCTTGTCCGTAGCCTGCTTATCTTACGCCCGGCGCATTGCTGAACAAGCAGGTGTGATTTTGCATGAAGGGGCTGTCACCATAAATAACCGTGACAAGGATCAAAAACGCCTTGATAAGCTTGCACAAGCTGGCTGGCCAGCTGATCTGTTCCAAGCGCTAGACGCAAATGAAGTGGCGTCGCGCCTCAATTTGCCTGAAGTGAAAGCAGGCGAGTATCAGCCAGCAAGTGCTGTGATTAACCCTGCCGCATTCACCAACTATATGGGCCAGCATGCTGAAATCATCACAAATTGTCAGGCAAGCAAGATTACGAAAACAGAGCAGAGCTACGAGGTCATAACATCCACCGGTCAATGCCTGTCAGCTGAGATGGTATTCATGGCATCTGGCGCTGATTTGCCATCACTTCTCGCCAGCTCTCAACTGCCAGAGATACAATGCCAAATAAGCGCAGGGCAGGTTAGTTATTGGCCAGTACCAACACAGCTTTCATCAACGAATCTATCAGTCAATTATGGGGGCTATATGACGCCCTCTATTCAGGGCTATCAATATTTTGGTGCTAGCTTTAACAGAGATGGCCAGACAGAGGTCACACAAGAAGGCCATCTTCATAATATAGAGCTTCTGCCAGAGGCGTGGCGCAAGATGGCACCAGATGTAAAAAAGGCAGAAGGGCGATTATCATATCGCCTCTCTACCAAAGACAGAATGCCCTTATGCGGCGCGCTATCAGATGGCCTTTATCTATTATGCGGACTTGGCGCAAGGGGTATGACAAACGGACCTTTGCTAGGTGATATGCTTGTCTCAACAGCGCTCGGCTATCCCATAGGCCTCGATGATGCCACAGCAAAAGCGCTACAAGTTGAAAACGCTTTTGCCAAGCAATGATAACAGCCTTACAGGCCTAGCATCTCACGCGCAAGAAGTCGTTCGCCATGATAGGCACACTCTGGTGACAGCAATTCAATAAAGGCAGGTGCAATCTCATCAGGGCTTGGCACGCTTTCTGGCTTTTCACCTGGATAAGCCGCCGCACGCATTGCTGTCCTTGTGCCACCCGGGTCAAGGATATTGATTTTCATATTTGTCTGCTCTGACTCTGCCGCCCATGAACGCCCCATAGCCTCCATGCCAGCCTTTGAGATGGCATAGGCGCCCCAGAAAGGGCGATGGCCAACCGCCGCGCCAGATGATACCAAGACAGCGCGACCAGCCTCTGATGCGCGCAACAGCCCATCAAATGCCTTAATCATATGAAAGATAGATGTCAGGTTCACCTGTATCGTGCGGTCAAACACATCCTCATCACTATGGGTGATAGGTGATAATTGTCCCAACTGTCCGGCATTGGCAACAAACCCATCTAATCTTTGCCATCTGCTTGCAATGGCGCTTGCCAAACGTGGTATCGCTGGCAAATCAGTCTGATCTAGCTCGACAATCACGGATTTTCCGCCAAGCGCATGAATTTGGTCATCTACCTCTTCAAGCGCGCCTGTCGTGCGGCCTGTCAATATGACTTCTGCGCCTTGACTACCAGCCGCAATCGCAACAGCGCGCCCAATACCGCGGCTTGCACCTGTCACAAGGATAACTTTATTCTCTAATCTATTTTGCTGCATGATCTGCGCCTTTTGAAAATCTATCACCAGCTGTCTTCACAGGGTAATCACCTGAAAAACAGGCATCACAAAATTGTGGGCATTCTTTATTTCTGCCTTGCTCAAACCCCATCGCGCGATACAACCCATCATCAGAGATAAAGGCAAGGCTATCAGCGCCAATTTCTTTGGCGATTTCCTCTGCTGACATATAAGAGGCAATCAGCTTATCTTTTTCAGGTGTATCAACACCGTAATAACAAGGGCTAATTGTTGGCGGGCTTGCGATACACATATGCACTTCTGTTGCGCCAGCCTCACGCATCATCGAGACAATCTTGCGCGATGTTGTGCCACGCACGATTGAATCATCAATCAGGATAACAGACTTACCACGCACGGTTGCGATATTGGCATTATGTTTCATGCGAACAGATTGCGTGCGCCCTGCCTGTGTTGGCTGAATGAAAGTACGGCCGATATAATGATTGCGAATAATACCTAAATCAAAGCTAATGCCTGATTCCTCAGCATAGCCAAGTGCCGCAGGCACACCAGAATCAGGAACAGGCACAACCACATCAGCCTTGATATCTGTCTCTTTGGCTAATTCACGGCCAATTTGTTTTCTTGTATCATACACACCGCGCCCTTCGACGATAGAATCAGGACGGGCAAAATAAACATATTCAAAGACACAAAACCGGTCGCCAGTCTCTGTGAATGGCATATGTGATGATATTGTCTCACCATCAATCACAACCATTTCACCAGCTTTAATATCACGCACAAATTCAGCGCCAATAATATCAAGCCCGCATGTCTCAGATGATAAGACATAACCGCCATCAATGCGTCCCAATACAAGAGGGCGGATGCCAAGCGGGTCTCTGACGCCAACAAGTTTATTATCAAACGCACAAACAAGCGCATAGGCGCCTTCAATTTGCATCAAAGCTTCTGTCAATCTATCCAACGGCGCCTCACGACGAGAGCGCGCGACCAGATGGATGATAATTTCAGTATCTGTTGTAGATTGAAACAAACTGCCAGATGCCACAAGCGATTTTCGAAGTCTCTCTGCGTTAATCAGATTTCCATTATGAGCAAGTGCAAATTCACCAGATGATAATTCAGTCAAAAAGGGCTGAATATTGCGAAACTCTGATTGGCCAGTTGTTGAATAACGATTATGTCCTATGGTCAAATGGCCAGCCACAGATGTCATATCAACCGATGCGGCATCAAAATTCTCACCCACATGGCCAAATCCACGCAAGGCACTAAATTCTGTGCCATTATAACTGACCATGCCAGTGGCTTCTTGGCCGCGATGTTGCAGGGCATGCAGGCCAAGCGCTGTTAAAAGATGCGCATTTTGATCTGGTGCATAAACCCCAAATACAGCGCATTCTTCATTAAAACGGTCACTTGAAACTTCGTTATCAACAGCGCCTATGGTCATTTTTGCTTAACTTTCATCGGTTACTAATTTTGCTCATCACTCAATAATTCAAGTGATTGCAGTCTCTCATTTGTTTTCTCGCCAACTGTATCTAGGCCATTTTCGATAAATTCAGGCTGTGTTGGCGTCAGCGCATCAATATCAGCTTTCTTTAAGCCTTCTTGTAATTGCTCTGCTAAATCAGCTGGCAGAATGGGCTGTATCACCTCGCCAATGGCTCTTATCACATTGGCTGATTGCGCTTCAGTTGCCGCCGTTGGCAGATTGTCTTCCCCGCCAAGGCCAATCACAACGCCAATATAGATGGCTGTCACCATAAATAGGCCGCGCACAAACCCAAATACCACGCCAAGCCACCTATCAAGCGCGCCAAGCCCTGCTTTCTTCAAACCAGGTGACATCAGGCTCGCAAGGATAAACCATAAAATAACGGTGATAATAAATGGCACTGTCCATGCAATGCCAGATACCAAATCTTCATTTGGCACCATATTGGAAATTGGGTCTTCTAGGATCTGTCTCTT
>WTHW01000253.1 GCA_011526395.1 Alphaproteobacteria bacterium | reverse complement strand
TTATTAAGCACGTTCAATCTGCCGCGATGCGCCATGCCCATCACAACTTCTTTGAGGCCCATCTGGCCACCACGCTTTAAGATCTGTTCAAGCGCAGGGATAATCGCCTCGCCGCCATCTAGGCCAAAACGTTTCGTGCCAATATATTTTTTATGCAAGAATTGTTCAAAATTTTCAGCATGAACAAGCTTCTCGAAAATTGCGACCTTGCCACGTGTGGTAAATTCAGTGCGATTATGAATCGCTTCAATCCGCTCTTGAATCCATGCTTTTTGAGCTGGATCTTGGATATGCATGAATTCGACACCGATGGTTGAACAATAGGTATCTTTCAAGATCGCCATAATCTCGTTCAAAGTGGCAATTTCTTGCCCCAACACATAATTGATGAAAATCGGGCGATCATAATCTTGTGCTTCAAAGCCATAGGTGGCTGGGTCAAGTTCTGGATGGATTTCTTTTTCCTGAAGGCCAAGAGGGTCTAGTTCAGCCAGCAAATGACCGCGGATGCGATAGGCTCTTATCAGCATAATAGCGCGCAAAGAATCAAGCGTTGCTGAACGCACATCACCTGCAATCAGGTCACGATTACCTGCAATCCCCTTTGCCACTGCCTTGATAGAGGCATCTGGGTCATGTGCGCCTATGACTTGTGATGGCGCCTTGCCCCAGCTTGGCCCTGTTTCAACATCAGCTGTTAAATCACCAATCGTGGCAAAATAAGATGCCCATTCAGGTGAAACAGATTGCGGATTTGCTGACCATGCTTGATGCATTTCAGCGATAAAAGTGGCATTTGCCCCTGATAGAAGCGTGCTATCCATTAGCTTTATCCAACGTCTTTTTGATACTCGTAACGTAAATGTTAATCATAAACCCAGTTTCATATTGTCATGATATCTGAGTTTATGATGATTACAATTTTTGTTCTTACTATCTTTCTTATGCTGAAAAATCTGGCTTAAAAGTCTGCGATTGCCTTTTGAATGGCAGAACCCAAATCAGCTGGTGATTTCGCCATCACAAAACCAGCTTTTTGCATCGCTTCGATTTTGTCTGACGCGGCACCTGACCCACCAGCAACAATCGCACCAGCATGGCCCATGCGTCTGCCTGGAGGCGCTGTTTGACCTGCGATAAAGCCAGCAATTGGCTTCTTATTTAGGTGATTTGCATAAAATTCAGCTGCTTCTTCTTCGGCAGAGCCGCCAATTTCACCAATCATCACAATCGCTTCTGTTTGCGGATCATCAAGGAATAATGACAAGCAATCAATGAAGTTTGTGCCATTAACAGGATCGCCGCCAATACCAATACAAGTTGACTGGCCAAGACCTGCGGCTGTTGTTTGTGCCACAGCTTCGTAAGTCAATGTACCTGAGCGTGATACAATACCGATTTTACCAGCTTGGTGAATATGGCCTGGCATAATGCCAATCTTGCATTCATCAGGTGTGATGATACCAGGACAGTTTGGACCAATCAGGCGGCTATTGCTGCCTTCAAGAGCGCGCTTTACCGCAACCATATCCATCACAGGGATGCCTTCGGTGATGCAGACAATCAATTCAATGCCAGCTGTAATGGCTTCAAGAATCGAATCAGCTGCGAATGGCGGTGGCACGTAAATCACAGAGGCATTTGCACCTGTTTTTTCAACAGCCTCAGCCACTGTGTTAAAGACAGGAAGACCAAGATGTGTCTGGCCACCTTTACCTGGTGTCACACCGCCAACCATATTTGTGCCATAAGCAATGGCTTGTTCTGAGTGGAATGTGCCTTGCGCGCCAGTGAAACCCTGACAGATAACTTTTGTGTCTTTATTTACAAGTACTGACATAACCCTTACGCCCCCTTCACAGCAGCCACAATTTTCTGGGCTGCATCTGCCAGATCATCAGCTGGGATGATGGCAAGGCCTGATTCGGCCATGATTTTCTTTCCTTCTTCGACATTTGTGCCTTCAAGACGCACAACAAGTGGCTTGGTAAGGCCAAGATCGCGCGCCGCGCCAACCACACCATCAGCGATGATATCGCACCGCATGATGCCGCCAAAAATATTGACCAAAATGCCTTTTACATTCTCGTCTGACAGGATGATTTTGAACGCTTCTGTGACTTTCTCGCGCGTGGCACCGCCACCGACATCTAGGAAGTTTGCAGGCTCGCCGCCTTCTAGCTTGATGATATCCATCGTTGCCATCGCCAAGCCAGCACCATTGACCATACAGCCAATATCGCCATCAAGTTTGATATAGTTCAGATCAAATTCTGAAGCGCGCACTTCAGCTGGATCTTCTTCGCTTAAATCACGAAGTTCCATGATATCTGGATGACGATAAAGGGCATTATCATCAAAGCCAATTTTCGCATCAAGCGCCATCAAATCACCTTCGCCTGTTACAACCAAAGGATTGATTTCGATCATCGCTGCGTCTTTTTCACAAAACGCACGGAAGATACCGCGCAAGAATGTGGTCGCTTTTTTCGCTGTATCACCTGTGAGTTCCAGCTGGTTACAAATGCGGCGCACATGATGCGGCATCATACCTGTCGCAGGGTCAATCGAAAGGGTTAGGATCTTCTCTGGTGTGGCAGCTGCCACTTCCTCGATATCCATGCCGCCTTCGGTAGAGGCAATGACTGTGACTTGTGATGAGGCTCTATCAACGAGCATAGATAGATATAGCTCACGTGCGATATCGCATCCATCTTCGATGTAAAGGCGCTGGACTTCTTTACCAGCTGGGCCTGTTTGATGTGTAACCAACGTCATGCCAAGCATACGCTCTGCTTCCGCGCGTACCTCATCAATTGTTTTCACAACCTTAACGCCGCCTGCTTTGCCTCTGCCGCCAGCGTGAATCTGCGCTTTGACAACATAGACAGGACCGCCCAATTTCGTCGCAGCTTCAACAGCGTCATCAACTGTAAATGCCGGCAAGCCGCGCGCCACATTCACGCCATAACCTGCGAGAAGTGCTTTTGCCTGATGCTCATGAATATTCATAAAATTACCCTACCTTTTTCATGAAATAATGCCTCTACTCATAACCACAAGAGCGCAGAGGCACGCGTTATAAAAAAACGGGCTATTCAGCCCGTTCAGTTATTTCATTTAATGTTCTTACAGCTGCAACTGAATGGTCAAACATAGCCTGTTCTTCCTCATTCAATGCAATTTCAACAACACGTTCTACCCCGTTGCCACCAAGAACAACTGGTACACCAACATACATACCATCA
>WTHW01000205.1 GCA_011526395.1 Alphaproteobacteria bacterium | reverse complement strand
TGCGACTGCTAGCCTTCTTCCCGTTATCATAGCTCTTGGGCTATACACAGATTTCGCCTCTCTGCGTTCGTCTAGCCGTGATGTATCTTTGGATATTTACACAAATTTGGCGCCCTTTGATAAAGAGCCTGAGCTAGCCAAGCAAATGGTGTTTGTTGACATTGATGAAGCATCCCTTGCCCGCTACGGGCAATGGCCATGGCCGCGTCAATATATGGCAATTTTGTTACAGAATATTGGCATTCAAGAGCCAGCGGCAATCGCATTTGACGTATTATTTTCTGAAGATGATAGGTTCAATGGGCCAGCGATCGAGGCTCTTGGCGGCTTAGAAGATGGTGCCTTAGCCGAGATAATACCAGATGGTGATGCGATATTTGGTGAAATGCTATCATATACGCCATCTATTCTAGCTTTCTCACTAACAGCCGCTGAGGGTGCCAACGAGCCCTATTTGCCAGCTTCGGTATCTGTAATTGGGGGGAGTGATATTCCACTTCTAACATCACAGAACTTGCTGTCTCCTGTACCGAAGCTGCAACAATCTGTCGGTTCGGGGTTTGTTAGCCTGTCGCTAGAACGTGATAGCATTGTTCGTAATGTGCCTTTGATAGCAAGAGTTGAAACAGATACGAGCAGCCAAATTGTGCCTTCTATCAGTCTTGAGATGCTTCGTGTAGCACAAGGTGCAAGAGGCCATATTCTAAAGATATCAAGCGATACAGGGACAACTAACAATCAAATTAAATCAGGCCGTGTTATCATTAATGCTGATGAATTTGGTCGCTTGCCACTTCATCATGGCTATTCAGATAGATTTACCGTGGTATCAGCAAGTGACGTGCTAGAAGATGTCAATTTAGCAGAGCGTTTGAATGGTGCATTTGTGCTTGTTGGTGCCTCTGCCGCAGGCTTGAAAGATATTCATTCAACAAATTTGGAAGCTGCCATTCCAGGTGGGTTGATACATTTGCAAGCGCTATTGCAAATGTTATCTGGCCATACGCTTAAATCATCTCAGCTTCTGCTTGTCGCTGAAATTGGTCTTGGCTTACTTATTTCAATTCTGCTGGGTCTTTTGATTAGTAAATTGGCGATAACCATTTCGGTGGCAATCACGATAGTTGCCTTAGCCGTCATTGCGTTTGTTGAATTTCATCTGTTTGTCAGTCAAGCATACTTAACAAATGCTGTGATGATGATATCGCAAATTGCCATTCCAAGCCTTGCTCTGTTGTTGTTGCGTGCATTTCGTGAAGAGGCCAATAGACGCCAACTTAGAGGGGCATTTGGTCAATATCTTTCCCCTACAATGGTACGAGAGATTGAACAAAGCGGTCAGTCACCTGAATTAGGAGGGATTACCACTGATATTACCGTTATGTTTATGGATGTTAGAGGATTTACCACATTATCCGAAACTCTATCAGATCAGCCGCAAACTCTGACAAAAATCATCAATATTATCTTGGACGAAGCCACAAACGTCATCATGCAATATGGTGGCACACTTGATAAATATATTGGCGATGCCATCATGGCATTTTGGAACGCCCCTATTGCCCAAGAGGATCATGCACGGCGTGCAGTAGATGCAGCTATCGCTCTTGAAAAACATCTAGATGTTATCAATGAGTTATTAAAACCACATCTGCCAGTAGCCATTAAAGACCATAAGATTAGAATTGGTGTTGGCATTGCTTCAGGCGAAGTTGTGGTTGGCAATTTTGGCTCAAAAGCACGTTTATCTTATTCAGTTGTGGGTGATACAGTAAATCTGGCTGCTCGCCTTGAGCCATTTGGCAAGCAAACAGGCCTAGCACTTGCTTTTTCTAGCAAAACAGCAAATGGCGCTGTGCATAATGATGTTATTGCCATTAACGCTATCCCCATTAGAGGGCGCGCTGAGGCAGAAATTGTCTATAGCTTTTTACCATTATCTAAGACGACACGTGAACTTCATGACAAGGTATCTGCTTTGGCAATTGAAGCATATGGAAATCGTTCAGAATATTCTGCACTTCGCACATCATTGATCGAATGCTCAGATTATCCAGAGACGCTTATCAGCTACTATGATGAACAATTTAGATAATTTGCATGTAACTAGAGTTTGCTTTATTACTAATTAAGTAATTTTTTATTTTGAGAGTTCACGATGAAGCGTTTATTGATCATTGCCTCTGTTTGTTTACTTCCCTTCAGCAACGTTTTTGCGCAAGCAACACCATCAATCACTGAGGAAGAGGCGTTTGAGGCAGTTTTTGCTGATCCCGGAAACATTTTGCTGAATTTTCAATTGGCATCTATCCAGCTAAAAAATGGCAACCTTAAGGAAGCCTCAGGCACTTTAGAACGTATTTTGATATTATTGCCTTCAAATGCAGAGGCACAATCATTGCTAGCTTCAGTTCAACTTCGTCTTGGCAATAAGCCAGAAGCAGAACGCCTTTCAAATCTGATATTAGAAAATGACGAAGCAACTGCATCACAAAAGCAAGAAGCAACAGCAATTATTGCCCAAATCGAAGCTGAAAGAAGCGCTTATAACTTTACAGGCTTTGTGTCACTAGGTTCAGGTGTAACAGACAACCCAGAAGGTGGTTCACGCGAGAATAAAGCTGAGGGTGGTGGCACATTTTCAAAGCGCGCAAATGCAGAAGAATTTACAACGGCAAATATTAACATCAATCTAAAGCGCCGTTTTATCTCGCAACTTCCACAAGATGTGACACTGTCTTTAAATGTATCAACAAAAGACTATGCCACTTATAATGATGGCGATTTAACTAGTGCTGGCCTTACAGCACTCTATAGCGATACATTTCAAAATGGTATCTTGCGCACATCATTTGGTAGCAACCGCATTCACATTAATGATCGTCACTATATGAACAGCTATGATGCAAGAGCCACTTATATCCGCAGCCTGAATAACGGTTTGACAGCAACTGTTGGCGCCTCGTTCACAAGACAGGTGTTAAAAGAAGCTAAAGATGGCTCTGGTACAGATAAAACAGGTAACACTAAAGGCCTAACAGCTGGTATTGCGAAAGTGTACCCGTTTGGCAGAGTGTCACTTGATGCACGTGCATCAACTGCCCGTGCTACGGCAATGAAGAATGCAAAACGCAATTCAGGTATTGCGCTTAGCTATTCAACTCAGCTTATCCCGGGTGTGACGTCTGTGACTTTGGATTACTCTGAAGATAAATATCGTGATTTTGATACACTATACAGCCTGTCTCTTAT
>WTHW01000104.1:5803-10862 GCA_011526395.1 Alphaproteobacteria bacterium | reverse complement strand
TCGCTACCCACACGTCGCGCATGTAGAAATAGTGAACAGCCGCAACCAATGTTACTAGACCTGATACTACTAGAGATGTTTTCCACTTCGCATTAACACGCTGTGTTTCTAGGAAGAAGAAAGCTGTTGAGGCTACAAGAGCCATTGAAATCAGCCAGAAGCTGATACCTACGAAGTCGTCTTGCGCCAAGTTTTCTGCGGCGTTTGCAACGGCTGGTAGGGTTGATAGGACTGCTGCAGGAAGCAGCATTTTTTTAATGAATGACATAAGGACACTCCCAAACTCGTCGTTCTAGAACGTCCTACTTTCGTTAATTGACCACCTTATGCGCCTGCGTTGGCAGACAGGTGGCTCCCCCCAATTGCCTACTAAGCTAGCACATTGGAGCCAAGAGGCAATATGCTTTATGCCAAAATGTCGCACTTTTCTAAATTAGATACTTAACATATTGAATCTATTGATTAAAAAAATCTAATTTTCAAAGCTGATGAAATCTGTTTATGCTGAAATGGTCGAAATGACACATAAATGGACATCAGGGATCGGATAAAAAATGCTCCAAGATACAGTGCTAGTTGGTGGCTTTGCCTTTTTGTTAAGTGGCAGCGTCATTTGGTTTTTGCTGAATAAAGTAAATGCATCAAATTGGTCACCCATGCGCAAGCGCATTGCCAATTATGCGTTGCTGGCAACGCTTATTGCTGTCGCAATATTTGTGATTGATTGGCACTCATCGAATTACAAGGCGAATTACGCCGCCTTGCCGATGGGTGAATCTCACATGATGATGCCAATCAAATTATCGTAACTAGCCGATTCTTGTTGCGATATTCTTGGTCTGCAGGTAATTCCACAGCGCTTCACGGCCTTTCTCGCGGCCATAGCCAGATTTACCATAGCCACCAAATGGTGTTTCAACACCGCCGGCAAACCATTCATTGATAAAGACTTGGCCAGAGCGCAAGTCACGTGCCGCGCGATTTGCGGCATCAATATCGCTTGTGAAAATGCCATTTACCAATCCATAAGGTGTGCTATTCGCAATTTCGACAGCCTCTTTTTCATCATTGGCGGTCAACACAGACAAGACAGGACCAAATACTTCCTCAGTGGCAATAGTCATATCAGTTGTCACACCATCAAGGATTGTTGGCTCCAAGAACCAGCCTGGGCGGTTTAATTTGTGGCCGCCAGTGATAAGTCTTGCACCCTCACTCACAGCGCCTTGAATCAAACCAATCGCTCTATCACGTTGTTTTTCTGACACCATCGCGCCCATATTGGCACCAAATTCACGGCGCTCAATACCAGGGCCAACAGATAAGGATGTGGCAAGCCCTTCAAGGCGTGAGATCATCTCATCATGAACATCACGATGCACAATCATACGCGACATGGCAGAACAAACCTGCCCCGCATTAAAAAAGATACCCCAACGCACCGAATCAATCACATTATTCAAATCAGCATCTGGCATCACAATCGCCGCTGATTTGCCGCCAAGCTCAAGAACACAAGGCACGACATTTTGCGCCGCCGCTGTGGCAACACGAATGCCTGTCTCAACAGACCCAGTGAAGACAATTTGATTCACATCTGGATGCGATGACAAAGCAGAGCCAGCCTCAGCGCCCATACCACATAAGATATTCAATGCACCTTTCGGCAGGCCAGCTGCCTCGCCAGCTTTTGCCAAATAAGTGGCCGCCAACGGGTCAAGCTCAGGTGTCTTCACAACACAAGCATTCCCCGTTGCCAGCGCGGCGGCAATGCCTCTAGCTGTCATCTCGACAGGGTAATTCCATGGGATAATTTGTCCCGAAACACCAATCGGCTCATAGGTGGTGAAATCATAATAACTAGAGCCAAGCGGAATAGAGCGTCCCTCTACCGTTTCTGCCTGATTGCCATAATATTCAAAATATCTTGCCGCGCCTTCAATCTCAATCACAGCTTCCCAATAAGGCTTGCCTGATTCGCGTGACAATAGCTCTGAAATCTCAGCACAATGCTCAAGCAGATACTCACCCATAGCGCGCACCATTCTGCCGCGAATAACAGGGCGAAGTCCTGCAAAACTGCCTTCTTGGTGGCATGATTTAGCCGCTTGCACAGCCTTATCAATATCAGCTTTATCTGCAAGGGCTACTTCGGCGATGATGCTGCCATCTGATGGATCATCAACCTCTAGGCGCCCTGCGCCGCCATCAACAAATTGGCCATTGATATAATTTTGATAATAGCTTTGCATTGTCATTTTCAGCTCATCCAATCAGACTATGTTTTTATGCGCACATTTTGTTATTTTGCGGCATATTTTTTGTATTCGTCATTTATGAATTCTTTGATATCCTTTGCAAATTAAAAATGGTAAATGGCTAAAAAAAACTGACCCTCATTTGGTGTAGAGAGACGGATATTATGACAAATTATGTGGTTATTGGCGCAAGTCACGCTGGCATTTCATTTGTTGAAAAAATGCGCCAGCAAGGCAATCAGGATAAAATAACAGTCATCGACCGTCTTTCCGGTATCCCATTACAAAGACCGCCTTTATCCAAAGCCTATCTTAGTGCTGACAGTGATGATGAAGCGCCTTTCCATTTGCGCAATCATGATTGGTTTGAACAACAATCAGTCACCTTAAAAGATGGCATTTCAGTTGAACGCATCAGCCGGGATGACAAATCACTTTCACTATCTGATGGTACCTCTGTTACCTATGATAAGCTTATCTTGGCATTAGGCGCTGTGCCGCGCCGCCTTCCTGTGCCAGAGATGGATGCGCAAAATATATTTGTCTTGCGCGACGGCGTTGACGCAAAGGGTCTTCGCAAGGCGATGAAAAGCGCCAAAACAGCGATTGTTATTGGCGGTGGTTACATTGGCCTTGAAGCGGCGGCAAGCTTGAAAAAGCAAGGGCTAGACGTTCATGTCATTGAGGCAGCGCCGCGCCTTCTTGCCCGTGTTGCCAGCCCTCAGATTTCACAAGCCTATCACCAGCTTCATCAGGAAAATGGTGTCATCATTCATCAAAATGTGGGTGTTGATAAGCTTCTAACAACAGATGGCGCTATCAGTGGCGTGATGCTTGCCTCTGGCGAGGAGATATCATGCGACCTGCTACTTGTGGGTATTGGCGTTATCCCAGAAACAAGCCTTGCTGAACAGGCAGGCCTTACCATTGGTAATGGCCTTCTGACAGATTATCATTACCAGACAAATGACGCTGATATTTATGCCATTGGTGATAATGTCCTTGCCGAGGGGCGCGGTGATATGCGCATTGAATCTATCCATAATGCACAATATGGCGGTCATTATCTTGCCAGCCGCTTTAATGATGAAAAATTACCACAGATTGAAGCCCCATGGTTTTGGTCTGACCAATATGATCGCAAATTGCAATCAGCTGGTCTTGTCCCAGCCCCCGCAGATGATGTGATGCAAGCCACAAGAGCCGGCAAAAGAGAAGGCGGCCTATCAGTCTGGAGCTATAAATCAGGCAAGCTAGTAGCTGTTGAATCAATCAATGACCCGCAAGCCTATATGATCGGCAAAATCTGCCTAGAGAAGGGCGCATCACCTGCCCCAGCAGATATTGAAAATCCTGACTTTGAGTTAAAATCTCTCCGCTAAAGATTCTCAAGAAATAATGATGCCTTCTTAGACCGCTTTCCGGCAAAGAAGGCCTCTGCTGTCTCATGATCTAACATAGCGCCCTTATCCATATAGATAAGATGATCACTCAACCTCTTTGCTTGGGCGAGCGAGTGGGTAATCAGCATAACAGATGTGCCAGCATCTCTAGCACTTACCAGCAAAGCCTCAATCTCAGTGCGTGAATCAGCATCTAAATTAGCAGTTGGCTCATCAGCAAATAAAATATCAGGCGATGTCGCAAGGGCAGAAATCACAGCCAGCTTTTGTGCCTCACCAGATGATAAATGTCGCGCGGCCGTCTGATAACGATGCATCAAATTGGCTTTGTGAAACCAGAATTCTATCTCATCCTTATCATAAATACCGCTGGCAAAGCTAAAATGCGCATGGGCACCGCGCCGCATTAAAACAGGGGTTTGAAAAATCATTTTTTGCGTATTGCCAGCCGGTGTCTCAATCCTGCCAGCCGAAGGTATCACCAGCCCATGCAACACAGATAATAACAGGGTTTTACCTGCCCCATTATGCCCCATCACACTTGTGATCTGCCCAGCCCTCAGGCGCAAGGATACATCATCGAGCAGATGATGCTCTCCCTTTAACAGCGAGATATTCTCTGCAACAAGACAGCTCTCACTCATAGCCCAGCTCCTTGTCAAAATGACGCTTCAGATACTGGCTTAGAATATTGATAATCAATGCGATCACCAGCAAGATAATGCCAAGCGCCATCGCAAGGGCAAGCTGGCCACGTGATGTCTCAAGCGCAATCGCTGTCGTCATCATCCGCGTTAGATGATTGATATTGCCGCCGACAATAATAATCGCACCCACCTCTGATAAAGCGCGGCCCATACAAGCTAGCATAATCGTAATCAGGCCAGCACGCCCATCAATCAACAAGGCCTTAATGCGCGCCCCATTTGTCAGGCGAAGCGAGGTAAAGAACAAATCATATTCGCGGTTTAACCCCTCTAACAGCTGGATAGTCAGCGCCACAGCGATAGGGCAGACAAGCGTGAATTGGGCAATCACCATCGCGCTTGGTGAATAGAGTAAATCAGCAAACCCCAACAGCCCATTGCGTGATAATAACAAATAGATGAAAAGCCCCACAACAACAGGCGGCAGGCCCAAAAGCGCATTAAAAAAGATAATAACCCCAGAGCGCCCATAAAAGCGGCTAGTGGCAATCAAGGCGCCAAGAGGTAACCCAATCACAAGCGCCAGCACCGCTGACAGCCCGCTGACACGCAATGACAAGCTTATGATCTCATAGAGATTTTGATCGCCAGAGACAATCAAATCAATCGCAATCATAAAGGGGTTGTCACTACTCATTGGCTCATTCTATGTTCGATATCATAATCACAACCATGCCAGTTGTTTCAGCTG
>WTHW01000104.1:0-5703 GCA_011526395.1 Alphaproteobacteria bacterium | reverse complement strand
TGCCAGTTGTTTCAGCTGTCAGTCTTAGCGTAAAATCAGCATGGCTACAATATGACTTACCCTTATCAAAGGTCACAATCTGATGGCGCCATCAAAACAGACAAGCTTGCAAATATTACAACAAGGCTTTCAAGCAGGCCTTGATGCTGTGCGGCCAGATAAATTCATGGCTGATGTCAGCGCCAAAATCACCTCCCGTCACCCAGCTGGCAAAACCGTGATTCTTGGCGTGGGCAAGGCGGCTGGCGCTATGGTGGATGGCTATTTTGCCAATGGCGGCACCGCTGATGATACGCTCATCATTCTGCCATCCTCAGTTGAGCGCGGCGGCAATGCGCAT
The DNA here is from genome assembly GCA_011526395.1 of Alphaproteobacteria bacterium. GTDB lineage: Bacteria > Pseudomonadota > Alphaproteobacteria > Puniceispirillales > Puniceispirillaceae > UBA685. Next base: position 5,363 of record WTHW01000104.1, on the reverse strand, counting down.
CTGCCAAGACATGCTAAAATCCACTACAGCGCGCATCCTGTACCAGATGAACAAAGCGAGCAAGCCGCAAGAGCAGCCTTATCTCTTAGCCGCTCTTTGACCACAGATGACAGGCTTATCGTCCTATTATCAGGCGGCGGCTCATCGCTTATGTCATTGGGGCTAGATGGCATCAGCTTGGCAGATAAAAAATCACTGAACCAAGCGCTTCTTGACAGCGGCATGCCGATTCAAGAGGTCAATATCATCCGCAAACATCTATCAGCTGTCAAAGGCGGCAGGCTCGCAGCGGCTGCCTTTCCCGCCTCGATAGAGACTTATGCCCTATCAGATGTGCCAGATGATGACCCCTCCGCCATTGCCTCTGGTCCAACCGTCGGTGATAACAGCAGTAAGGAAGATGCGTTACGCCTATTGCAACATTATAACATCACGGTGCCAGCACATATCCACCAAATACTAAGTGATGAGCGGTGCGAGACACCGCACCCTGCCGATCCCTTATTCGCAAATACCCGCTTTGAAATTGTTGCCTCTGCCAAACTAGCCCTGCAAGCCGCTGGTGATGAGATGCGAAAAAGGGGCTATGATGTTGTGATTTGTGATGAAGATTATCAGCTTGATACAAAGACACTTGCAGATGTGATGTGCGATAAATTATCGGCCCTGCCACCGGGAAGCGCTCTTATCTCTGGCGGCGAGGCATCTGTGGCCGTCAAAGGAGATGGGGTTGGCGGGCGCAATGCCCAATTTGCGCTTGAGATGGCAATGCGTAATCTGCCTGATATCTGCGGTATCGCCTGTGATACAGATGGCATAGATGGCGCGAGGGCAAATGCAGGTGCCTGTTTTTATGATGGCATCTGCGATGATGCGGCAGAGCAGGGCATTGATATCGCTGATTATTACGCGCGCTTTGACTCTCATAGCTTTTTCGAAAAGATGAATTGTCACATTGTCACAGGCGCCACACAAACCAATGTTAATGATTTGCGTATTCTGATAAAAGGGCACCCAAAGCGGTGATTACCTTTTAACCGCGCTTAGCATAAGGCTTTTTGAATTCATGACATCACAAGATGAAAAACAGCCAGATCATTTTGGCTATGTGGCGGCGTTTCTTGGGCCAGCTCTTTGGGGATTATTCCCCATTTTTTACGTATTGCTTGCTGATTATCCTGCGATTGAAATTGTCGCACACCGCTCTTTATGGGCTTTTATTCTTGTCTTTGCGCTCTATGCCTTTACTGGGAAATTATCCCATATTGCCTATCTAATGCGCCCCTCTAAACAGCTTGCCTATATGATATTTGCAGCCCTGATGATCGCTGTAAATTGGACAGTCTTTGTCTATGCCGTCGGCGAAGTGCGCGTTATCGAAGCCTCATTTGGCTATTTCATCTATCCTTTATTCGCTGTTGGCGCCAGCATGTTATTTCTTGGCGAAAAGCTTGATATGCGCGGCAAAATCGCATTGGCACTCTCGATTGCAGGTGTCTGCATTAAGGGATGGTCATTGGGATTCGTGCCTGATATATCGCTTATCCTTGCGATTTCTTTCTCGCTCTATGCTGTTGTGCGCAAGCAAATCACCATTGATGCGCTCGATGGGTTTTTCATTGAAACAATCTTGATTGTGCCATTTGCCATAGCCTTTTTGCTTGTGCATATGACTTATGGGGGTCATCTGTTTTTTGATGGCGAGATACGCGGCTTTATATTGGCTGTTTGTTGTGGCTTGGTGACAACCATTCCGTTGTTTTTATTTTTGCGGGGAAATAAGGCGATGCCGTTATCGCTTACCGCCTTTATTTTTTACATCAATCCCACATTGCAATTACTCTGCGGCATTTGGTTTTTTGGAGAGATGTTTTCAACCAAAGACCTGATGGCCTTTGGTTGTATTTGGACAGGGCTTATCGTGCAATTTGCACGCCGCCCCAAAGCGATTAAGCTCTGATTAGTCAATCATGCTGGCTGTGACAATGCGATCTGGATTGGCTGGTGGCTCACCAACAGCAAGCTTATAGACCACATCCATACCTTTGCTGACCTGACCCCATACAGTATATTGACCTGTTAGGTGACCACAGCCATCAAAACAGATAAAGAATTGTGAATCACCGCTATTCGGGTCCATCGAACGCGCCATGCCGACAGTACCTTCACGATATTTATAATCTGTAAATTCTGCTTCCAGCTTCTGGCCTGAACCACCCATGCCTGTGCCTGTTGGGTCACCTGTTTGTGCCATAAAGCCAGAGATAATACGGTGGAAGATAATGCCATCATAAAAACCAGATGATGCTAGCTCGCTGATGCGCGCAACATGGTTTGGTGCCAAATCAGGCAACATTTCGATTTCGATTTGCCCTTGTGATGTTTCAAGAAGAAGAGTGCCAGATGATGCGGCATTTGTGGCTGATTGTGACATGATGAAAAGCAAAGCTCCCACAGTTAAAGATTTAAGAAATGACATAATATGCAAGACCCTGAAAAGTGAGTGATAGTGATTACGCCATACCAAATTAATGCGCATCACTCAAAACGCAAGTCATACAGGCGCTAAGGTTTGTCTATTATGTTAGATGGTCAATTTGCTCATCTGTTAAATTGCCAGGCACAATCGTAATTGGCACAGGGCAGATAGACGCGCCCTTGCCAGTCAAATATGACACTAATGGCCCCGCAGTATCAGACTTGGTATCAGCGCCAAGGACGAGCAATCTGATATTTGGCTCTTCAGTCATCAGCGAAATAATCTCATCAACAGGCTTCCCTTCACGGATAAAGACCAATGGCGCTTTGCCTGTTAATTCTTCGACGATCTTCGCTTCACGTGCGATATGCTCTTCTGCTGTATCGCGGGCTTCTTGGCGCATTAATTCACCCACACCTGCCCAATGGGCAAATTCAGCTGGCGGGATCACATAGACCATGGCAATCCGCCCGCCTGTGTTTTTTGCGCGCAGACAGGCAAAATAAAGCGCCTGATGAAGCTCTTCACTTTCATCAACAACAACGAGGAAAAAACGTTCTCCGGTATCTTTACCCATTTGTCTAAACCTTAAGGTGACTAAAAAATGATGATAACATTAAGAGCGACGGAAAGCTACTGCCGCTAGCCATCCAGATGCGACGGCAAATAAAACAGCGAAAATCCCGTAAAACAGCGAATAATCATGTGCAAAGCGATATATCATCGCGCCCACACCTTGTTTTTGAACTGAGATAGTGTTGAATTTTTCTGATAACAACACACCATCGCGAAGGTGCAAAATACGCACATCATACTCACCAGGGCGTATATTCTTTGGCAAAGGGACATCAACACGGAATAACGCGCCGCGAATAACAGACACAGCGTCTGGGTGATTTTTCCATAAATTGGCATCACCCATCGTGCGCGCCAATGCTTCACGCCATTCACCGTCAAGCGCCTCTTTGGTTAAATTTGTTGGCTCTGTTGTCAGAGGTAATTCCTTATAGCCAATCTTCAGCCTATTTAACTCAGAATCAGGCAGGATATCGCCAAGCGGCCTGTTGCTAAAAATCTGATAATAGGTTGGTGCATTTTTCCATGTCACAGCTTTTGTATTGATCCAAATGCCGCTGACATTCTCTTTGCGTCTAGTGGCAATCGGTGCATCAGGGCCAGAGATAATGATAACAACATCATCACCCTCTGCGCCAGACATCGCGCCAAACATCAATAAATTCGTGCCATGAAAGCTTGTTGTAATCGCAACATTATCTTCTGAGATATCAGCTTCTAGAACTGTATCTTTGCCAACAATCTGGGCATGAGACATGGTGCTTGAAATCATGAGGGCTGTCAGGGCGAGCCATAAAGATGCAAAATGATATTTTATCATTTGATGATCTCCATGGAATATAAATCAGCAGGCGTTATCACAAGATCAAAGGCAAGCTTCAAACAAACAGCCAGCACCATCAAAGCAAGCAGGCCGCGTAATTGCTCACCACGAAGCAATGCGCCAAAACGAGAGCCAAATTGCGCGCCAACAACCGCGCCTAACAACAACAAACCAGCTAGCAAGAAATCAACGGTTTGTGTTTGCACAGATTGCAAAATTGTCACATTGGCAGTCACAAAAATGATTTGGAATAACGAGGTGCCGACAACAACGGATGTTGGCATACCCAAAATATAAATCATGGCTGGCACCAAAATAAAGCCGCCGCCAACACCCATAATCGCAGATAAAATGCCAACAAAGGCAGCGATGGTAAAAGGCAACAGGGCTGAAATATATAATTTGGATTTGCGGAACCGCATTTTAAACGGCAAACCATGCAGGAAATTATGCTGATGCAACTTGCCGCGCCTTGCTCCTGCTTGGCGCGAACGCAAAATCGCTCTTGCAGATTCAATCAGCATCAAGGCACCAATAATGCCCAAAAACACCACATAGGATAATTTAATAACCAAATCAATTTGGCCAATATCTTGCAATAACGCGAACAGCCATACACCGATGGTTGACCCAAACACACCGCCTGCTAACAGAACAGCACCCATTTTGAAATCAACATTATTGCGGCGCCAGTGGGCTAAGACCCCTGAGACAGATGAGGCAACAATTTGATTGGCTTCAGTGGCAACAGCCACAGCAGAAGGCACACCTAAAAATATCAGCAGGGGCGTCATCAAAAAGCCGCCACCTACCCCAAATAGGCCAGATAAGAAGCCAACACCGCCGCCAAGGCCGATGACTACGGCTATGTGAAGCGATACTTCAGCTATCGGAAGATATATATACATGTGCGTGTTACCGTGCTGCGGGCCTAGCACCCTTAGCGATACAAAAAACGGTGTCAGTTAAGATATAACTCACAAGACTGTTGTGACAAAGCAAAGCGCGAAAATCAAGGCAAAAATACGATATTCTACCTAATCATTCAGGGCTTAAAAGGTGATTCGAAAGGGCATGAAACTTTATTGGCTATAACCACGATAAGCAGGGTCATTTGCATAAATATGATTCAGCAAGCGCAAGATACGTTTGATATCTGCATCATTGATTGAATAATAGATAGTTTGCGATTCGCGCCTTGTCATAACCAATTTTGATTTCCGCAAGCGCGCCAGATGCTGTGATAAGGCAGATTGCGATAATTCAGGCATCAAGACCTCTAGCTCAGAAACTGATTTTTCTGTGCCATCTGATAGCTCAGACAAAATCTGCATGCGACGCAAATTACTCATCGCTTTTAAAATGACTGTGACTCTTGATTTATCTATGTCAGTTTCTGGCGGTCTTGGCATATCATCACCCTCAAAGATTGCAATAATTGCCCTAAAAATAGAAATATATCTGTCTCTTATACACATCTCCGAG
>WTHW01000145.1 GCA_011526395.1 Alphaproteobacteria bacterium | reverse complement strand
GTATCTCTCTATCACTCTCAAAAATGGCAAGATTAGAGTCAGCTTTCAATCTCTTTTGTTCAGCTGTTCCCCATAACCAGCCAAGCCAGGCCACAAGCGCAATGACAACCACACGAAACAAAAACGTTACCGAGTAGCGCATCTCTCTTTTTCTGTATTTTTCTCTCGTTTGAAAAAAATCCATGTTTCACTCACACTTGATAGGCAGACCAACTGACAAACCGCATTATTTTTGCGTCTTCTCATGAAGAAGATCCTGTCATACAATATCATGGGCAGAAATGCACGTATGTTGTTCGCAATCACTTATCTTAAGATTTTACATTTATGACCAATCAATTTCATACGCCGCGCGCATGGCAACGCATGTTATCAGGCAGGCGACTAGATATTATGTCGCCAAGCCCCATGGATATTGAAATAGTTGATATTGCTCATGGGCTTGCGCGCGTGGCCAGGTGGAATGGTCAAACAACGGGTACCTATGGCTATTCAGTTGCTCAACATTCGGTAGTGGTAGAGCGCCTGGTGCAAAGTAACGCTCCTCAGCTTGACCAAAAATGGAGACTGGCTTGTTTACTTCATGATGCGCCTGAATATGTAATAGGAGATATGATCACACCTTTCAAAGCCGCGCTCGGCAGCTCTTATAAAGAGATTGAGCAAGGCCTTGAAACTGCGATATTCTTGCGATTTGGTTTGCCTGCCGAATTGCCAGCTTACGTGAAGAAAATCATCAAACGAGCAGACCGCATGGCGGCATGGCTTGAGGCCACACAATTGGCAGGTTTCACGGTTGAAGAAGCGAAGAAGCTTTTCCCACAACCTCGCGGCTTGCCTGCGACATTTCAATTAAAACCGCAGTCACCACAAGAAGCGGCGCAAAATTTCTTGCGCCGTTTCAGAATACTAAGTGGTGACGATGTGTCTTAAGCTTGTGGCTTAATCGATGCGATAGGTGCGCGTTCTGCAATATCCGCACTTAAGTCTTGCTCAGATACTTCATCAGCTTTCTTACGACCAAACAGGCCTGCACTTGCCTTCTTGGCAGGGGCTTTCTCTTCGACCATCATCTCAGGATCAATGGATACTGAATTCAACAACCCAAGCGCACGCTGCATCAAGGCAAGTGATTCGTCCATCATCGCAATGCTTTTCGCTGTATGCGCATCGCCAACCTTTTCGTTCTTGTCTGATAGATCCCATGCCAAATCATTCATTTGGTCTGAAATACGCACCAATTTAGATTTGCCACGCTTTCTTAGGTTACGCACATTAGAAATTGCTTTGCTCATCAAACTACTCCCCATTCGATGTTATGCTCATAAGAGTATAAGTTATTTTGAATATAATGCAATAAATGAGAGATATTTGCATGATCTGCGAAAACGTATTGCATGTTGGTTATGTTTTCGCTATTCACAGTGCCAACGAGTAATCGTTGCACATCGTGTCGTGCGGGCGTGATGGAATGGTAGACATAACGGACTTAAAATCCGTGGGCCTTAGGCCGTGGGGGTTCAAGTCCCCCCGCCCGTACCACTTTGAGAGCTTCAGGCTGATTGTGCTCAATTTAATACGAAAACCTTATGTTTTTCCTGCCACTATTTGATGATAACCCTGCACGCAAACGACCTCTCGTCAGTTGGAGCATTATTGCGTTATGTGTCTTGGTTTATCTCTATCAATCAGGATTAATACCGCGCCAAGAATACCTTCTTATACATCACTATGGCGTTATTCCCGCGCGATTATTTTCTGAGTATGATGTGTTGACCATCATCAGTTCCATGTTTTTGCATGGTGGCTTTATGCATCTGGGCTCAAATATGCTCTATTTGTGGATCTTTGGGGATAATGTAGAAGATGCAATGGGACGGTTTCGTTTTCTGTTATTCTACTTGGTTTGCGGTGGTATCGCCGCGTTAACACAAGCTTTAATAGACCCGCAATCATCCATTCCTTTGATTGGCGCATCAGGCGGCATTGCTGGCATTTTAGGTGCCTATATCATGCTTTACCCTCGGGCAACGGTGAAAGTCTTTATGTGGATCATCATATTTGTTCGGCTTATTAATATACCCGCATGGATTGTATTAGGGTTTTGGATAGGGAGCCAATTTTTAGCTGTTCCAGCCGCTCTTTCATCACAAGGTGGCGTTGCCTACTTTGCCCACATCGGCGGGTTTCTTGCTGGCATGTTGTTGGTAGGTGTGTTTAAAAGAGGCCATGTGGCACTATTCGCTCCTGCCAAACAACGCACATGGTCTGTGGATACCACAGTGAAATTTAAAGACGCTGTCCGCACACGCTATGTGCTTGAAAAAACGAACCAAAATGGCTCTGTGCCGTCTTTTAAAAGGCGTCCTAAAGGCCCTTGGGACTAACCCTTAGTCCTGACCTTCAGCCAATATCGTTGCCTCATATCCTGATTTGGTGACCAATTCTGCAATCATATCAGCAGCTGCATAAACGTCTTCTTTTTGTTTTGATGACACAACAACAGCGGTACCAAACTGTCCTGGTTTAAACCACGGGTAGCTTCCAACAGATAAGCCTTCAAAATGGTTTGAAACATCTGACATTATCGTCGCAATCGTGCCCTCCCCAATGGCACATTGGACCGTCAAGCGGACCTTCTTTTGCCCGCCCTGTAACTTATCGCGCAAGCCTTCAAACATGGATTGCAAAATCGAGGGAACACCTGCCATGACATAAACATTCTTCAAGATAAATCCGGGCGCAGCAGATGCTGGATTATCAATCAACGTCGCCCCTTCTGGTATATCTGCCATTTTCTGCCGCGCTTCATTAAAGGGAATATCCGTACCTTCATAATGCGCAAGAAGACGTCGAACAGCTTCGGGATGACGGTGTACGCGATGCCCAAAAGCCTTGGCAATACTGGCCGTTGTAATATCATCATGAGTGGGGCCAATACCCCCAGAGGTGAAGACATAGTCGTAACTCTCACTTAATGTTGTCACGTGAGAGATAATGGTCTCTTCTACATCAGCTATCACGCGCGCTTCAACCAAATCGATGCCCATTTCATTAAGCTGTTCGGCTATCCAACCAATATTTTTGTCTTTTGTGCGTCCTGACAAAATTTCGTCACCAATGACGAGAATAGCGGCTGTTTTCGAATGCGCTGGAGATGTCATCTATTCATTCCTCATTTACCAACTAAATTACTCAACCATCAAAATAACAAGGCTGATTTGACAAAGCTTTGTCTTTTGCTGTTTATATAGCCGCAGACAGCCAA
>WTHW01000180.1 GCA_011526395.1 Alphaproteobacteria bacterium | reverse complement strand
AAACAGCTCGGTTTTAATGAGACATCACGCCATAATGCCTCAGGTTTTATGCGTATATATTATCAGAAATCACTGTAATATATACGCATATCTGATTGTTTTTTTATGTATTATTCAGCCGCAAAAGAAACTGAAACCATGCCAGCGCCTTCAATATGCACTTCGACAGTATCACCTTTATTGACAGGCACCATTGGGCCAAGCGAGCCTGATAAAATCACATCACCTTCTGCGATAGGTGTGCCTGATTTGACCATCTCTTTGGCAAGCCAATAAAGCGAGTTTAACGGTGAGCCAAGCACATTGGCGCCCGCACCCTGACCAACTGACGTGCCATTGACCAAAATATCAGCTTTGGCATCAGAGACATCAAACTGGTCAAGCAATTTCACATTATGGCCGATTGTGTAATGTGAGGCACCGATATTATCGCAAATCATATCCACGCCTTTGCCTTCCCAATTGGCGATACGTGTATTCACAATCTCAATCGCAGGTGCCACATAATCAACGGCGCGCATCACATCTGTTAATGTCAGGCCATCAAAATCCAAATCAGCGCCCATGATAAAGGCGATTTCAGCTTCGATTTTTGGTGCTGTCACTTGATTGGCTGGGATTTCGCCGCGATGCGGGACATCCATCACATCAAATAACAAACCATGTACTGGCACATCAACACCCATCATGCCTTGTGCAGTTGGGTTGGTGAAGCCTGCTTTGCGACCGACCAATTCTTGACCATTATCAAGGCGTAGCTGGTTAAACGCACGCTGTGTTTCATAAGCCGCCTCTAGGTCATTTTCACCAAATTGAGAGCGGATAGGGGCGATGCCTTCATTTGCCTGAAGGGCATTCCATAATTGATTTGCGACGTCTTGTGACATGTGACACTCTTTATTATTGTGATTAGAAACTCTCGACAGTTATGCGCGAAGTTACAGGTTAAAGAAACGAAAATTTTGCAAAAAAGGCACTTTATCATCATGCAAAAATACAAATTGGGCATCATTGGCGGAATGAGCTGGGAATCAACGCAGCTTTACTACCAATATCTCAACCAGTTGATAAAAGACAGGCTCGGCGGCCTTCATTCTGCTGAATTGCTATTATATTCCTTTGATTTTGCGCGCATAGCAGCCCTTCAGGCCTCAGGCGATTGGGACAAGGCAACGCACGAGATGGTAAATGCCGGCAAAGCCTTGAAAAAAGCTGGCGCAGACAAGCTGATGATCGCCACAAACACCATGCATAAAATGGCTGATGATGTTCAGCAGGCAACAAACATGCCTCTTATCCATATCGCAGATGCCACAGCTGATGCTATCAGGCGCACAAACTGCCAAAACCCCTTTTTACTTGCGACCAATTTCACAATGACGCAAGACTTCTATAAAGGCAGGCTCGCTGATAAGCATGGCATAAAGGTCACAGTCCCAGATGAAGGTGACCGCACCATCATTCATGACATTATCTATCATGAATTATGTCAGGGCATGATAAACCAGCCTTCAAAGCAATCTTATTTGGATATCATCGCCCAATATCAAGCCTCTCATGCTATTGATGGTGTCATATTTGGCTGTACAGAAATCGGGCTTCTTATCTCACAAGATGATATCTCTTTGCCTTGTTTTGATACATCGAAAATTCACTGTGAATATGCGATATCGCACCTATTTGATTGATGGATATCTGATACAACAACTCCTTGCTTATTCAGCCTTGCCTCGTCTATGATGCCAGCAATTCATTTTGCAAAAATCCAAAGGGTATGAGGCTTAATTGTCATGAAACAATGTAATGTTGCCATAGCAGGTCTAGGCGTTGTCGGCGCCCAAACAGCGCAATTACTTCTAAATAACCAGTCTAGCTATGCCACCAAGACAGGTGCAAACATCACCCTAAAAGCAGTCTCAGCGCGCTCAAAAGGCAAAGATAGAGGCTTTGATATCTCATCATTGCACTGGTGTGATAATCCTGTTGATTTGGCAACTATGGATGATATCGACATTGTGGTTGAGGTGATGGGCGGCTCTGATGGCCCTGCATTGGCACTCACCAAAGCAGCGCTCTCAGCTGGCAAGCATGTGGTCACAGCGAACAAGGCGATGATCGCACTTCACGGCATGGAGCTTGCCAAATTGGCCGAAGATAACAACGCCCAGCTTTGTTTTGAATCATCTGTTGCAGGCGGCATACCAGCCTTAAAAATCCTACGTGAAGGGCTAGCCGCCAATGATATTCAGGCTGTTTCAGGCATCTTGAATGGCACCTGTAATTATATTCTATCCACGATGGAACAAACAGGGCGCGCCTTTAATGATGTGTTAAGCGAGGCACAAGCGCTAGGCTATGCCGAAGCAGATCCAACATTTGATGTGGATGGCATTGATGCCGCGCACAAGCTGGCAATCTTGCAATCCATCGCTTTTGCGGTTCAGCCAAATTTTGATAATCTATCTATCACAGGTATCCGCGCCATCACTGATATGGATATCAGCTATGCCGCTGAATTGGGATATCGTATTCGCCTAATTGGCCGCGCAACAGCCGCCGGCGATGCTGGTGTGGCACCGATGTTATTGCCGATGGGATCAGCTCTTGCCTCTGTCACAGGGCCAACAAATGCCGTCAATTATGAGGCAACACCAGTACAAACCATCTCTGCGATGGGACCAGGTGCTGGCGCAGGGCCAACAGCCTCTGCTGTTGTGGCTGATATCATGGATATTGCCTCTGGCCGCAATACATACCCCTTCGGTAGAGCTGCTAAAGACCTTGCCTCACAATCAGGCAATACCAGCACAGCCGCCCAATCATCCTATTATTTAAGGCTGCGCGTCACAGATGAAAAAGGCGTTCTTGCTGATGTCACAGACGTGCTAAATGCGTGTGATATGTCTATTGAGACTCTTATTCAAAAACAGCTAGAAGATGGAAAAGATGCAGACCTTGTTATGATTTTGCATGAAGCCAGCTCAGAGAACCTCGTAAACGCATGTGACAAGCTAAAAACAATGTCAGTCGTAGGCGATATGTCTTTGCCAATGGCTGTTCAAAAATAAGGGCAAATGATTGCAAACAGACAATCAAATCAATGGAGATGAGGGGGTGATTGTCTCACAATCACTCACCGGCGCCTCTTGGAAGTCTGCCGCTAGTGCTGTCCCTGATGCGACCAGCGAGCGCTTATCAGGCCTATTCGTGCAATCTCATAATATGCCTCATGCGATTGCAAAATGGCTTGCGAATAAGGGGCTCACGCCTGAGAGCCTTGATGTCTTCCTTGAGCCCCGTTTGCGCGATTTACTCCCCGATCCCTCTGTTTTCCAAGATATGAACAAAGCTTGCGCCTTGCTAGGTGAGGCGATTATAGCCAAAAAACCCATCGGGATATTTGGAGATTATGATGTTGATGGCGCTTGTTCTGCCGCCATATTACACCGCTTTTTGCAAGCCTTTGGTGTTGCATCCTATATTCATATCCCAGACCGCTTTACCGAAGGCTATGGGCCCAATATCACAGCTCTTCAGTCCCTTAAGGATAATGGCGCAGAGCTAATCGTCACAGTTGATTGTGGCATCACGGCCCACCGCCCCTTGCAAGAAGCTGACGAGATGGGGATGGATGTCATCGTCATTGACCATCACCAAGCAGGGCCAGATTTGCCAAAAGCGCGCGCGGTTGTGAATCCAAACCGTCTTGATGATGAAAGCGGGCAGGGCGCCTTATGTGCTGCTGGCGTTGTGTTTGTGACCTGTGTTGGCACGATGCGCTATTTGCGTGAAAATGGCCATGTGACACAAGGCTCCGCCCCGATTGATTTGCTCACATTGCTTGATTTGGTGGCAATGGCAACAGTCTGCGATATCGTCCCTTTGACAAGCCTGAACCGCGCTTTTGTCAAACAAGGGATTAAAATCCTGAAAAAGCGCCAGAATGTGGGACTTCGTCACTTGGCTGACCAAGCGCGTCTGACAACCCCGCCAACCAGCCACAGCTTTGGCTATCTTCTTGGCCCACGCATTAATGCTGGCGGGCGGATTGGTAATGCCACATTGGGGGCAAAATTACTTTCAACACATGACGATGCCATTGCGACGTCAATTGCCTTGCAACTAGATGATTTAAATAAACAGCGCCGTGATATCGAAGCACAAGTCCTCGCCTCAGCTACCTTGCAAGCTGACGAGGTCATATCCCAAAACCCAGATACCAAGGTCTTAATCGTCTCATCACAAGGCTGGCACGAGGGTGTGATTGGCATTGCCGCCGGCCGCCTCAAGGATAAATATCATCGTCCAGCGATTGTAATCGCCCTTGATGAAGACGGGCAGGGCAAAGGCTCAGCGCGCTCCATTGCTGGCTTCTCACTCGGTGATACCATCATGGCAGCTCACCAGTCAGGCATCCTCAATGGCGGCGGTGGTCATGCTATGGCAGCTGGCCTTTCAATCTCCTCACAAAATATCGAAGCCTTTCGTGCTTACATGAATGATGCTTTCACCAAACAACTTGGCGCGGTGCCACCACCTATGCTGTCCATTGATATGACAGCGCCGCTATCTGCCTGCCAGAAATCTTTGGTGGATTGGCTTGATCAATGTGCGCCATATGGCCCCTCATTGCGCGAGCCACGTATGCTTTTAAAAAATGTGATGATTTCATACCCACGATGGATAGGCGGTGATAAGACGCATCTATCATGTGAATTGCGCGATGGCACAGGTCATAAAATACGCGCTATCGCTTTTGGGTTGCGTGATAAAATATCAACGCCTGATCTGATTGAAAACGCGACAGGCAGGCAGTTTCATATCGCTGGCAAGGTGAAATTGGATGATTATCGCGGCGGTGATAATGTGCAATTTATCATTGATGATATCGCTTTTGCCTAAAGCTAAAAAAAATCCTTATTTTTTGATTTATTTTTCGTAATAACGCTTGATTATTATCTTATGGTTATGTAGATAAACTAACATCACCGAACGTGTCCCGTTCGTCTAGTGGTTTAGGACACCGCCCTTTCACGGCGGCAACACGGGTTCGAATCCCGTACGGGATGCCATTTTTCATAACATCTTTGTTTCACAGTCTCTTGCACTAAATTGGTGTTAAGATTTCCGTCTATTATTGTGTTCATTCTCCATTTTTTCATTGGACTTATAGGGCAGAACATTCCATAACGTCTTTGAAGTTTACATCTGTAACTTTGCTTACCTATCTATTCCGCAAGAATTTGGTGGTATGCCTAACCCCAAATTCATAGGAGCAGATTATGAGCAATGGGACAGTTAAGTGGTTTAATGCCACAAAAGGATATGGTTTCATCCAGCCAGAGGACGGCGCACAAGACGTATTCGTGCATATCTCAGCACTACAAAACTCAGGCATTAGCGATCTACAAGATGGCCAAAAAGTATCTTACGAGCTTGAGACTGGTAAAAATGGCAAAACATCAGCTGTGAACCTAAGCCTCGTATCTTAAGATAAAGATACACTGATAAAAAAACCCGAAGCTAACATTCTAGCTTCGGGTTTTTTTTATTCTTACCTGTAAGTCCGCACGATGCGTGATTGCGGCATTTTGTCTCTCTATTCATCTCATCCTGCCTTGCGCGCCGTACAGAGTCATATACGCGTTTTGAGGAGGATGAAACATGGATGCCAGCACACCACAGCCAAGACTATCGAATTTACGAGAATTCTCAGTCGTTTTTACCGATAGATCCCTAAATTCCATGTCATCTTCTTTCCAAGAGGTTATGTGCGGTCTTCATGAAGGGCTAACAGATGTCTATGGCGCCAAAAGCTGTGTTATCATACCAGGTGGCGGCAGTTACGCTATGGAAGCGGTTGCCAGACAATTTGCCAGAAACGAAAAGGTGCTTGTCATACGAAATGGATGGTTCAGCTTTCGTTGGACACAGATTTTTGATCAAGGCGTAACACCAACACACGCAGAGATTGTCAAAGCACAACCAGACACAGATCTAGCAGACCAACAATTCAGCCCGGCACCTATCGAAGATATAGTGGCGATGATCAAATCAACAAAACCGCGCCTTGTTGTCAGTCCCCATGTTGAAACCTCAGCTGGCCTCTTAATGCCAGATGACTATTTAACCCAAATCGCTGAGGCGGCTCATGAAGTGGGCGCTATTTTCGTTCTTGATTGTGTTGCCTCTGGTGCCTTATGGGTTGATATGGCTAAAATTGGCGTTGATGTGCTGATTACAGCCCCTCAAAAAGGATGGACCTCGACACCGTGTGCCGGCATTGTGATGTTATCTGAAGCTGGTGTGACACGCCTTGATGAAACACAATCAGACAGCTTTGTTCTTGATTTAAAAAAATGGCATCAAATCATGACAGCCTATCTAAATGGCGGTCATGCCTATCATGCAACGATGCCAACAGATGGTCTGTCACAATTTTATGACACCTTGTGCGAGGTGAAATCTTTTGGCTATGACAGAGCAAAACAGGCACAAATCGAACTTGGCTCTCGGCTTCGCTTGCTCATGGAACAACGCGGCTATAAATCATTGGCGGCTGATGGTTTTAAATCACCCTCTGTCATCGTATCTCATACAGAAAGGGATGACATGAAAAATGGGGCTGCCTTTGCTGCAAATGGTGTGCAAATCGCAGCAGGCGTCCCGTTGGAATGTGGTGAATCAGCTGACTTCAAAACCTTCCGTGTGGGACTATTTGGTCTAGATAAGCTTGCCGATATCGACGGCACCATCTCAGACTTCATGCAAACTCTAGATACGGTAAGCGATGATAGGTAAAAAAGGGGCAAAGTGAATTGCCAGCCGGCTTACATATGCCTTAATATATGACAGTATCAAAGCAAGCTAGGGGCACCTCAAATGTCAAATGATATGAAAAATCGTTGTGTGTTTTGTGGCGCGCCTGAACAGATTATATGGGTGCATGGTCACGGCCAGTGCGCCCATTGCAAAACCAATGCCTTTCCTTGTTGTGATGGTGATGAATGTATCGTCGCACAAGCACCACAGCCCATCAGCCAGAAATCAGATGAAAAGGCATCTTGAAACATCACGCATTATTGCGTAATGTCTCGCCAGCTTGATGATATTATTTATTCTTTTTTGGGGGAATGATTATGAATGAAACTCTAGGTCTAGTATTGGTGATTGGTTTCCCACTTGTTCTAGCGATTGCTATTTGGGCATTTGGCAAGGTATCAGTCGAACCAGAATAAGAGTGCTTTTAAATCTTTTTAAAACGCGCCTGCTTTTTTAACGAGAGCGGGCGTTTTTTTATGCCAAACTCTCAAAAGCCACAAAAGATAGCTTCACACATTTATGACGATTTTTGACAGCCCTAATAGGGGTAAATGGCACCAGCTCTGTTGGCACATTTTCTGATGCGTCATTTTGTAAAAAATCATCAAGTTTCTTATGCCAAGCTGACACTTCACTTGCGCTAGCGTGCGAGGCTAATTGCACCAAAAGCCCTGCGCCAGCTTCACAAAGCGCACAGCCTTCTACATCAATCTGTAATTGAGAAATCTCATCACCCGACAAAACAGCGGCGATAGACACACTATCACCGCATGTTGGGTTATTCACTTTTGCGTGATGCGTTGGATGAGCAATATCAGTGCTATTTCGAGCTTGTCTTGCTAGCTCTAATATCTGTTTTTGATATAGCTCATCCATCAGAACTTTTTGGCTTATTCACCAAACAACAAGGCAGCAATCGCAAGAACAGCGATCCCATAACCTAGATAAATTGTCCAATGTGTTGAGTTATACACATTTTCTTCAGGCACACCTGCTGGACGATTTGTTTCGTTATTTGAGGCCATTGGTAACTTCCCCCTACCAAATGTTTGTTACAATGAAATACTATCAGTATCAGTCTATTTTTTCTACCTTCAAAATGCGACCTACCAACAAGGATAGGAACACAGCACCGAACGAGAATAGGGCACCCATTTTCGCGGCGTCTTGAATGTCACCTGGCGGGAATGCCACCGCTGAAATGAACAACGATACTGTAAAGCCAATCGCGGCAATAAAGCCAATCACAATCAGATGATTCACCTTCATACCTTCTGGCAGGCCTAGACCCAACGGGCGCGCTGCGAGCCAGCCAAACAAGAAAATACCAATCGGCTTACCGATAAGAAGACCAGCAAGCACAAGCCATGTGGCATCACCAATCGCTGAGAACTCAACACCAGCATTCGCAAAACCGAATAACAGCAAGATAAACTCAACTGGCACCTTCATCTTATGCTCAATATCATTTAGCAAATCATGTTGTTCAAGCTTTTGTGAATCAAACATACCGAATGTGATATCTGCATGTGGGATCGTGACAACAATCGGCAACAGGCCAAGGGCAGGGTGGATACCTGCCTGCTGGAACCCATACCAGCTTGCACAGCCTGCAATCAAATAAGGCCAGAAGCTTAGCTTTTCAGCAATCTTCGTATAATGGCGATCGCCGCGCGATGCATCCAACATACGTGGCAGGCGGTTGGCTAGGAAATACACAGCTACAGCCGCCAGCACAGATAGCCCCAACCATTCAGGTGACAAATCACCAGATGGGAAGAACACTGCCAAAATAATCAAGCCAGCTGCATCATCTGCAATGGCAAGCAACAACAAGAACCCAACAGCAGGGTGTCGTGCGCCAAAAACCAGACGTGCGACAAGGTATGAGAATGCGATATCAGTTGCGATTGGAATCGCCCAGCCATTTGCCAAGACAGCCAATTTGCCAACCATAAAGGCTCCCACAAGATAAATACCAATCGGGCCTAACAAACCACCAGCTGTTGCAATCAAGGGCGTTAAGGCTTTAGCGCCGCGAAGGCTGCCATTCTTCAGAATAATCGCTTCCCAAACTTCCTTACCAGCCATCGCAAAGAACAGCGCCATCAACACATCATTGATTAAATAATGTAGCGTCAGCGTGCGATGACCATCATGCAGATGCCCCACAGGGCTATGGTCGATAATCACAAACTCAACAAGATGATGATAGCTGTCATAGTCCATATTCGCCCAAATCAAAGCAGATACAGCACCAAAAATAAGCAATAGGGAATATTCTTGGACAAAATTCCATACTTTATAAGATTGCGACATAATAGTAACAGCTCCTTAGATTATGCTGACGTGATATCGACAGGCCATTGACCAATCATAAAACTCTCATACCTTATATAGGAACAAGGCTCAGACAGGCAACATGACATCATGAGAAAATCCGTATTTTTTGGCAGTGATATTTTCCGCCAATCTGTCTATGGCTCAGGCCATCCGTTAAATATCGCCCGTGTCTGGCCTGTCATTGATATTTGCCGCGCACAAGGCTGGCTTGATGATGATAGCTATCAAGAGGTCTCGCCCGCATCGCCAGCCTTATTATCACAATATCATGACCCTGATTATGTAGAGGCACTTCTTACAGCAGAACGTGACCAATCTCTGCCAGACGAGATGCGCACACGCTTTAATATCGGCCAGTCAAGCAACCCTATATTCGCCGAAATCTACAAACGCCCTGCCACTGCTGCTCATGCCTCCATTTTGGCTGCTGATATGCTCGCCAGCGGTCAGGCGACACATCTTTTTAACCCTTCAGGCGGCACACATCATGGCAGGCGCGCAATGGCTTATGGCTTTTGTTTTGTAAATGACCCCGCAATTGCCATTGCACGATTACGCGAACAGACCTCCAAACGCATCACCTACCTTGATATAGATGCCCATCATTGTGATGGCGTCCAAGATTGGCACCAAGAGACGCCCAATCTGCAACTCATCTCCATCCACCAGCAAGATATCTGGCCCCGCACAGGCAATGCAGATGATACAGGCGGCGGGAATGCCATCAACTATCCTCTTGCCAAACAGGCGACAGATAGCGATCTTCTATCACTCATGAAAACTGAAATCTTGCCCAAGATTAAGGCCTTCGCCCCATCCTATCTTATCATCCAAGCTGGCGCAGACGGTCACATGCACGATCCGCAATCAAAATTAAATTACAGCCTTGATGGGTACTGGCAGGCAGTACAGCTCGCCCTATCTCTTGATATCCCCAGCCTTGTTTTGGGCGGCGGCGGCTATAATCCTTACATCACAGCCAAAGCATGGGCAGGGCTATGGGCGCTTATCATCGGCAAAGACCCCAGCCATGAAACACTTTGCGAAGAGGCAAAATCAGTGTTAAGGGGATTAACATGGCACCACAGGCTAGGCCGCGACAAGCCAGCCCATTGGACAGAAGAATTCGGCGACAGGCTCTGATGATAAAGCAACTCATAGCAACTATCATAACGATATTCATTATATCATTACCCCTCACAGCCTCAGCGCAAGATGATATCTTCGCACATGGCTTCCCGCTTGGCACTATCGAAATCCAAACAGCCTATGGCGATACATTATTATTGAATGTTGAGGTCGCACGCACCAGCCGCGACAGAGCCAAAGGTCTGATGCATCGCGAGACGCTAGGCGATATTGATGGTATGCTCTTCATCTGGCAAAATGCCGCTTTACGCCAATTTTGGATGAAGAACACACCACTCTCACTTGATATCCTGTTCTTTGATGAGGATGGCACACTTGTTCATATCGCAGAGGCGCAAACACCATTTTCTGAAAGCTTGATACATTCACTTCTGCCAGCAAAATATGTTCTTGAATTACCAGCAGGCGATAGCGCACGCCGGCATATTGCACTTGGTGATCGCCTCAGTAGGTTGCCGAAATAAAGCGCTTTTGAGCGGCAGACAAAAAAATTGCTTCATTCACTTAATTTTTCCTAATTTTCAGCTTGCATCTTCCTAAGGCTTAGGTGTAAACAGCTATCAGTCGGAGTGTAGCGCAGCCTGGTAGCGCATCTGGTTTGGGACCAGAGGGCCGG